>CAYYVB010000407.1:0-2094 GCA_964475035.1 uncultured Opitutaceae bacterium
TGTTCTTGTTGCAGGTGATGTGGGCGCGGTCGAGGGTCTCCTGCGCGACCTTGCCGGTGAGGTTCGGCAGCTTGGCGCGGAGGTCCACGAGCATGAGATGATTGTCCGTGCCGCCGGAGACGATCTTGTAGCCGCGCGCGGTCATGGCGGCGGCGAGGGTCTGGGCGTTGCTGATGACGTGGCCGCAGTAGTCCTTGAAGTCGGGCTTGAGCGCCTCGCCGAAGCATACGGCCTTGGCCGCGATGACGTGCATGAGCGGGCCGCCCTGCGTCCCGGGGAACACGGCGGAGTCGATCGCCTTCGCGTGCGCGGCCTTGCAGAGGATGAGGCCGCCGCGCGGGCCGCGGAGCGTCTTGTGCGTCGTGGTGGTGACGAAATCCGCGTGCGGCACGGGCGACGGGTGGTGGCCCGACGCGACGAGGCCGGCGATGTGCGCGATGTCGGCGAAGAGATACGCGCCGACGCTGCGGGCGATCTCACCCATCTTCGCGAAGTCGATGACGCGCGAGTAGGCGCTGGCGCCGACGGTGATCATCTTGGGCTTCTCGCGCTGGGCGACGGCGGCGAGCTCGTCGTAGTCGATCAGGCCGTTGTCCTCGCGGACGCCGTATTGGCAGAAGTTGTAGAGTTTGCCCGAGAAATTGGCGGGGTTGCCGTGCGTGAGGTGGCCGCCGTGGCTGAGGTTCATGCCGAGGAGCTTGTCGCCCGGCGAGAGGACGGAGGCGTAGACGGCGGTGTTGGCCTGCGCGCCGGAGTGCGGCTGGACGTTGGCGTGCTCGGCACCAAAGAGCTGCTTCGCGCGCTCGATGGCGAGCGTCTCGACCTGGTCGACGAACTCGCAGCCGCCATACCAGCGCTTCGCCGGGTAGCCCTCGGCATACTTGTTCGTCAGCATGGAGCCCTGGGCTTCCATGACGGATGGGTAGGTGAAGTTCTCCGAGGCGATCAGCTCGATGTGGTGCTGCTGGCGGGCCAGCTCGGCGGTGATGGCCGCATGGACGGCCGGATCGGCGGAGGCGAGGGGGGCGGAGTTGAGGGACATGGAGATTTTCGATTTCCGGGAAGATGCGGGTCGCGGCAGAGGGCTTCAGGTCGCACGGTCGACCGGGAGCGTCTTGAGGTAGGCGAGGAGGCCGGGGATGGCTTCGACCATCTCGTCGCGGCATTGCTCGTAGTGCTTCAACGCGCCGCCGAATGGATCGGCGATCTCGCGGGAGGCACCGTCGGGCATGAAATCGCGCAGCAGATGCAGCCGCTCCGGCACGGGCGAGGCTTGCAGCTCGATCACCTGGCAATGCGAGCGCGTCATGCCGAAGACCGCGAGGGCGCCGTCGAGCAGCTCCTGCGTCAGCGGTTGCGCGCGGTGCCCGGAAATGTCGAGGCCGACCTTTTTCAGCGCGGTGACGGAGTTGGCCGACACGGGCTCGCCCGCGCGCGCCGCGATGCCGGCGGAGATGACGCGCACGTGGCGCAAGGGACCCGATTGTCCCGACAACGCGTGGGCCAGCAGACCTTCCGCCATGGGGCTGCGGCAGATGTTGGCCGTGCAGACGACGAGGATGTGTCCGGGAGCGGGCATGAGCGACCGGTCATGGGTAAACACTAACCGGGACGCTGCAAGACAAAGGGCGGCCCGGGCCGCGCCTCAACGCGCCCGCGGACGCAACGCCTGCAAGGCCCGGTGCAGATGCACCGCGCGTTGCAACACGCGGTCCGTCAGCACGGGCGCTTTTTCCGGCGGCGGCTGCGCGGTCGGATCGGGGGCGGGCGGCGGCGCGGGATCGGCGACGCCGTTCTCGAACTCGCGCACGAGCGACGCCTCGTCGTAACGCTCCTTCTCGACCTTGCCGGTGATGAGCGCCTCGATCGTCATGCCGCCCCCGGCCGCGTCATAGGCGCGGCGATCGGCGTCGGCCGCCTGGGTGACAACGACGCGCGGTGCCGGACGCGAGCCTTCGACGCCGAGCGTCAACACGCCGCGCGGCGGCGTGGCGAGCACTGCGCTCAGCGCGCCGGGAGTTTCGGGGCTGACCAACACGAACCAGCGGGGCGCGTTCGGTCCGCGCGCGGCGAGGAGGCGCGCTAGCTCCGTCG
>CAYYVB010000407.1:2104-3000 GCA_964475035.1 uncultured Opitutaceae bacterium
CGGGCACGGGCACGGGCACAGGCGCAGCAGGCGCCGTCGCGTCCGTCTCCGCCGTCGTGGCGTAACGCAAATCGAGCACGAGCGCGCGGGTCGCGAGCGCCGGGGAGTTCAAAGCCGGCAGCGACTCGCCGAGCGAGTGCGCCCGCAGGTAGGCCAAGTCGGGCGCGAGGTCGCGCGGCTCGGGTGCCGCCGTCGTCGCCGAGAGGCGCGCGAGTGCGAGGACGAACGCGAACAACCCAGCCAGCAGCGCGCGCGGTTTCATGAGCGGCGGAGTTGGCGCGCCCCGATGTCGCGGCGGTAATATTTCGACGCGCACCGGATCGCGTCGCACGCGGCGTAGGCGCGGTCGGCGGCTTCGCGCAGCGTCGGCGCGAGCGCGGTCACGCCGAGCACGCGACCGCCGTTGGTGACGATGTCGCCCGCGGCGTTGCGCGCCGTGCCGGCGTGGTAGATGACGGTGCCGGACGGCAGTTGCGCGGGGAAGGTGATGACGTCGCCCTTCGGGAATTTTTCCGGATAACCCTGCGCGGCGACGACGACGCACATCGCGGCCTCGGGTCGCACTTCGAGTTTCACGCCGCCGAGCTTCCCCTGCGCTGCGGCCCAGAGCAGGGCGAGCAGGTCGGTCTTGAGGCGCGGCAGCACGACCTGCGTCTCCGGGTCGCCGAAGCGCGTGTTGTATTCGAGCACGCTCGGGCCGGAGGCGGTGAGCATGATGCCGATGAAGAGCGTGCCGCGGAAATCGATGCCCTCGTCGGCGATGGCGTTGACCGACGGGCGCACGATCTCGCGCTCGATGCGCGCGAGCAGGTCGGGCGTGACGACCTCGGCGGGCGAGTAGGTGCCCATGCCGCCGGTGTTCGGGCCGGTGTCGCCGTCGCCGACGCGCTTGTGGT
>CAYYVB010000408.1:0-2982 GCA_964475035.1 uncultured Opitutaceae bacterium
GGCACGCTCGGCAAGGCCCTCGGCGGCGCCAGCGGCGGCTACACCTCCGGCCGCAAAGAGATCATCGACCTGCTCCGCCAGCGTTCGCGTCCGTATCTGTTCTCCAACACCATCGCCCCGACCATCGCCGCCGCCTCGCTCAAGTGCATCGAGATGCTCAGCCGCTCGACCGCGTTGCGCGACAAGCTCGAGGACAACACGCGGTTCTTCCGCGAGGGCGTGCAGAAGGCCGGCCTGACGATCAAGCCCGGCACGCACCCGATCGTCCCCGTGATGCTGGGCGACGCCGCGCTTTCGCAGAAATTCGCCGCAAAGATGCTCGAGAAGGGCGTCTACGTGATCGGCTTTTTCTACCCCGTCGTCCCGCAGGGCACGGCGCGCATCCGCACGCAGGTCTCCGCCGCGCACAGCAAGGATGACCTCGCGTTCGCGATCGAGAAGTTCGCCGAGGTGAAGCGCGAGCTGGGTTTGTGAGGCGCAGCCGCCACCGCTGGTTCTCGCCTCACGGCAGCGTCGCCGCGAAATCGCGCAACGTCTGCCCGTAGCCCTCGCGCATCACCGCCTCGAGGCCGCCGTGGCCGCCCCCGGGGACCAGCACAAGTCGCTTCGGCTCGTTGGCCGCGGCGTGCAATGCCCGCGCGTGCCAATCGGGAATCACCGGATCGGCCGTGCCGTGCAGGATCAGCACCGGGCAGCGGACCGCGGGCAACTTGCGTTCGTTCTCGAACATGTCGCCGAGCAACAGCGGCCAGCGCGTCATCACACGGTAGGCGCTGACGAAGGTGCCTTCGAGGATGAGTCCCGCGAGCGGCTGGGTGCGCGCGAGCTCGACCGCCGGACCGCCGCCGACGGAAAAACCGAACGCGATGACGCGCTCCGGCGGCGTGCCGGCGCGTTGCAGCCACTCGAGCAGGACTTTCGCGTCAGCGTAGGTGGTCGCCTCGCGGGGATGTCCGGCCGTGTGGCCGTAGCCGCGGTATTCGGCGGCGAAGACGGAGAAGCCGGCCTTCACGTATTCGGGCAGGTAGCTCGCGAGCGCGCCGAGTTCCTCGCCGTTGCCGGAAAAGTAGAGGAGCGTGAACTTTGCGTCGGGATTTTTCCAGTGGCGCGCGTGCAACGTGACGCCGTCACTCGTCGGGATGCGGATCGTCTCCGGCGCGAGCGGCGTGATCGGCTTCGGCCGCAGGAACATCATGCCCGGCGCGACGAGACGCGCGAAGACGCACAGCGCCGCATAGGCCACGATCAAGCCGAGCAGGAGGCGCACGAGGAACATCGGCGGCGGAGTATGCGCACGGGTCGCGGCGTGGCGAGCGAGGATCGGTCGTAGCGCAGGCGTCTCGCCTGCATCCGCTCGAAGCAGGCGGGACGCCTGCGCTACTTTCTCAACCCAGCGCGTCGCGGACGGCGGTCACGACCTGGTCGCGCGGGACTTCGCGCTCGGAGCGGTCGGTCATGTCGCGGATCTTCACGACGCCCTTGGCGAGTTCATCGCCGCCGTAGATGAGCGCGAGCTTGGCGCCGGCTTCGGCGGCGGCCTTGAATTGTTTGCCGAAGGCGAGGTCCTTGAGCGGGTAGTCGACGCGCCAGCCGGCCGCGCGCAGGGCGCGGATGTCGGCGAAGGCCGCGGCGCGTTCCGCCTCGCCGCCGATCACGGCGTAGAGGTCGGGCGCATTGACGAAGGCGGGCGCGAGGCCGCGCTGCTCGAGCAACAGTCCGGTCGTGACGTCGCCGATGGCGAAGCCCACGGCGGGCAGGTCGGCGTAGCCGAGTTTCTTGATCAGGTCGTTGTAGCGTCCGCCGCCGGCGAGCGCGCGGAGGTCGCCCTTGCGGTCGAAAGCCTCAAACACGAAGCCCGTGTAGTAAGCGAGGCCGCGCACGACAGCGAGGTCGACGCTGACAAAATCGCTCAGACCCATCGCGGCGAGACCGCCGAGGACCTTGCGCCAGTCGGCGAGGCGGACGTTGAGTTTTTCCGAAGCGAAGGGCTCGAGAGCCGCCTCGAGTTCGCCGAGGCTCTTGATCTGCAGGAACGCCAGCACGCGCTGCTTTCTGACCTCCTCGAGCGCGCCGTGCGCCTCGACGTAGCCCTTGAAGGCGTCGTCGCCCATCTTCTCGTAGCGGTCGATGGCACCGAGGAGTCCGCGCGACTGCGCGTCGTCGAAGCCGAGCGCCTCGAGGTAAAAGAACCACAGGTCGCGGTCGCTGAGGCGGACGTAGAAATCGTCCTTCGTCAGGCCGAAGCCCGCCAGGCATTGGATGAGCAGCGCGATCAGCTCGATCTCGGCCTCGGGGCCGGCCTCGCCGAAGATATCGGCGTTAAACTGGTTGAAGGCGCGGAGGCGGCCCTTTTGCGCGCGCTCGTAGCGGTAGAATTCCGCGATGCTGAACCACTTGATCGGGCGCTTGAGCGCGCCGGCCTTGGCGCCGACCATGCGGCACACCGTCGGCGTCATCTCGGGGCGCAGCGAAACGTCGCGGCCGCCCTTGTCGGTGAAGCTGAACAGCTGGCCTTCGATCTCGTCACCCGACTTGGTCGTGTAGAGTTCGAGCGGCTCGAGGACGGGCGCGTCGTATTCCTGAAAGCCGTAGGCGTGCGCGGACTGGCGCCAGAGGCGGAAGATGTGCTGACGGCGGGAGAAGTCTTCCGGATAAAACTCCCGGAAGCCTGGGAGGGACTGAAAACCGGCCATGTAACGCGGTGGCGGAGGACGCGGGACGCTCAGGTCTCGTCGTCACCGTCGTCGGCGGAGGCCGGCGACGGCGGGTTGGCTTTGAGCTGCTCAAGGTTCAAGGCCTTGATCTTCTGCTTCAAAATCTTGCCGCTCTTGAACTTCACGACCGCGCGCTCGGGAATGACGACCTCGGTCTCGGGCTTGTTCGGGTTGCGGCCGACGCGGGCCTTGCGCACTTGGACCTCGAGGACACCGAAGTTGCGGAGCTCGACGTTGCGGCCGGCGGCCAGCGCTTCCATCACGATGT
>CAYYVB010000409.1:0-1594 GCA_964475035.1 uncultured Opitutaceae bacterium
AGGAGGCGCTGGACCATGCCCATCTTGGCGTCGAGGTCGTCGACCTTGGCGACGAAGACGGCTTCGGGCGTCGCGGCGATGACGGCCGCGCCCCATTCGAGTTCGCCCTGGTGGCTGAGCACGATGTGTTCGAGGCGCTCGAGGAGATCGGAGGCTAGCTTGGCCTTCATGCCGGCCTTGCGGACGAGTTGGTAGCCGAGGACGACGTGGCCTTGCAGCAGGCCGCGGCGGCTCTTGGTCGTGACGAGGTCGCCTTGGTATTCGATGACCTTGCCCACGTCGTGGACGAGGATGCCGGCGAGCGCGAGGTCGGCGTCGACTTCGGGGTAAAGGGGCAGCAATGCGCGCGCGGCGCGGGCCATGTGCGTCGTGTGCTCGAGCAGACCGTGGCGGTAAGCGTGGTGCATCGAGACGGCGGCGGGGGCGATGCGGAACTGTTCGCCGATGTCGTCGAACACCGCCTGCACGGTGGCGCGGATATCTGGGTGCGCGATGGACGCGATGTGTTGCTGGAACTCCGTCCACAGCGCGTCGGCTTCCTCGGGTGCGGTCTCGACGAGGTTGGCCAGCACGGCGGAGCCGGCGAGCTGGTCGGCGGAGATCGGTTCGGCGCGGAGCAGCTTCGGCGAGAAGGCGCCGCGGTAGTAGTCGACCTCGGCCTCGATGCGCACCACGCCGCCTTCGCGGAGGGTGGAGAAGAGCTCGAAAGCCGGGGCGTCACCCCAGACGTTGACGGAGAAGCTGCCGGTCTTATCGCCGAGTTCGACCGAAAGGAAGGGGTTGCCGTTCTTGGCGGTCTTGGGCGTGACGCGGCGGACGAGGAGGACGCTGCGGAAGGTATCCGAGCCGTTTTTATCGAGCGCCTTGATCTCGCGCACGCTGAGCAGGGACTGAAGGTCGGCCATGCGAGCAGCTCATCTGATGTGCCGTGGGTTGGCCATTCAAAGTTGAGAAAATCACATACGCCAAAGGTCCAAACTCCAAAGCCGGAGGGATGATTTGGCGTTTGGAAGTTTGGCGTTTGGAGTTTTGAGGACGCGGCGTGTTTGGGCTAGCCATCACCCGGGGGCGACATAGACAAAAGCCAGATCATGGAACTCAATCTCCACCCCCTCGCCACCAAGTGCTGCGTGTCCGGACGCGAGTTTGCCGAGGGCGATCGCGTGGTCTGTTACCTCGTGCGCGAGGCCGACGGGCTGACGGGGCGACGCGACCTGTTGGAGAGCGAAGACCCGATGATGACGCCGCCGGCGGAGGTGTATTGCCGCTGGGTGATCAGCTACAAGCCGCGCCGCGGCGAGGAGAACGCCGACCGCGCGCTCAAGCTCACGGCGGAGAATCTGTTCCTCACTCTGGCCGACCCGACGAATCCGCCGAACGAGGCCAACACGCCGTTGCTGCAGTTCCTCGCGCTCATGCTCGAGCGGAAGAAGATCCTCAAACCGCGCGGCCGGACGCCGGACGGGGAGAGGCAGGTGCTCGAGCACATGCGCTCGCACCAGATGTATGAGGTGCCGGTCGGCGACCTGAACGCGGAGTTTTTCGTGAAGATCCAGAGCCAGCTCGACGTGCTGGTCGGTGCGCCGAAGAAGAA
>CAYYVB010000409.1:1604-2980 GCA_964475035.1 uncultured Opitutaceae bacterium
CGTCGCGACGGAAAATCCTGTGGCTGCGGTGGGGGTGGTCGCGGAAGAGGGCGGGGCGGCGAGCGCGACGACGACTTAAGTCGGCTGGGTTTTGCGTATGGAGGGCCCGCGGCCTCGCGGGCCGGGGCGTGGGCGGCAGGCGCAGCGAGTTGCGCGCAAGCGCGCAACCTACATAGCGGCGGGTATTTTAGTTGGGGCGCAAAAAAGCCCGCGCGGGAAGCGCGGGCTTGAGAGGTGAGGGGGCCGATGAAGGCGCGCTGCCCGGCTCAGGCTTCGATCATCGTCACGTCCGGCTCGAAGCTGACGGCGAGGCGGTAGACCTGGCCGGGGCGCATGATGAGCGGGTGATCGCGGACGAACATCTGGACGTAATGCAGTTTGCCGTAGTTCGTTTTGTAGGCCGGATCGGCGGTCACGATTTCAGTCTCCTGCCAGTTGGCGTGGAAATCGTCCTTCTGCACTTGGCAACGGTGGCCATTGGCGCCGAGGGCGGGCGAGGTGCCGAGTCGATATTTCGAATGCGGTGCGCCAATGACGAGCGCCATGCGGAATTTGTCGAGCTGCACCTGTTGCTTCACCGTGTAGGCGTATTCGACGGAGATCTTGTTGCCGGTGAAAGTCCACTGGACCTTCACGCTGCCGATGCCACGGGCGAGTTCTTCCTTGATGTTGATCAGTTCGGGCTGCTCGTAACGGAAGAAGAACGAGTTCTTCAGGCCGAGACCGGTCACGCACTTCTGGCCGTAGAACGACGGCACCGTGACCTGCTCGCCGAACGTGAGTTCGGGCTGCATGACGGGCAGGTAAACGTTGTTCGGCCAATCGAAGACGCCGGGCGAATGCGGGAAGGCGAGGCTGTCGGCCGTGGCGCTGCCACCGGAGCTGACCAGCGGGATCTGCACGTGCAGCCCGGATTCGGCGTCGCGGTAGAGGAACAGGCCCTGCTCCTTGCGGTTCGACTTGTCGAAAATGACGAAGCGGCCGCTCGTGCGCGGCGGCTCGGCCTTGGCGGCCTCGAAGGAGAAGTTCGCGCTCTTACCGAGGCGCGACCACTGGCAGAGGTAGCGCGCGGCGTCGAAGTTCGCCATGCGCGTCGTGTGCGACGTGTAGGCGGTGCGCTCCTCGTCCCGCACGTCGAGCGCGCCGTGTTCCTGGTCGAGGTAGGTCTGGAAGAAGAAGTAGAACAGGCGGCGCAGAATGTCGAAATACTTGGGCTTCTGGTCCTCGGGGATCCAGCCGTCGCGCATGCCTTGCAGGATGAGCGTGATGCAATGCATCTGGCCGTAGGCGCCGGCGGCCTTGCCGAAGGCCCAGCCGAGACCGTCCGCGCGGACGAGGTCGGGCATGAGCTTGATGTATTTCTCGGCGTAGGTGCG
>CAYYVB010000410.1:0-2975 GCA_964475035.1 uncultured Opitutaceae bacterium
CTGAAACCCCTCGCCATCGAGTGCGTCGCGCGCGGCTACCTCATCGGCAGCGGCTGGTCGTCCTATCAAAAAACCGGCCAGGTCTGTGGCATCGGGCTCCCGTCCGGCCTGCGTCAGGCCGACCGCCTGCCGGAGCCGATCTTCACGCCGACGACGAAGGCGCCGAAGGGTCAGCACGACGAGCCGATCGACGATGCGCAGGGTGCTGCGATCATTGGCGATGTGCTCTACGCGCAGGTGAAACGTGTCAGCCTCGAACTCTACCGCTTCGGTCACGACCGCGCCCGCGCCGCCGGCATGATCCTGGCCGACACGAAATTCGAGTTCGGCACCGACGCCGCCGGCAACCTCTTCCTCATCGACGAGGTCCTCACGCCCGATTCCTCGCGTTACTGGCCGGCCGACAGCTACGCGCCCGGCATGTCACCGCCGAGTTACGACAAGCAGTTCGTCCGCGATCATTTGCTCAGCCTCAACTGGGACCAGAAGCCGCCCGGCCCGCGCCTGCCGGCCGACGTCATCCTCCGCACACGCGACAAGTATCTCGCGGCCTTGAAGAATCTGCTCGGCTGAATCCCGTCCTCCGCCTCACTTCCGTCATGCGTTCGCGCCACCTTTCGTTGCTCCTGCTCGCTCTCTTCGTCGTGACGATGGTGCCGACGGTGGAGGCGCGTTTGGGAGAGAAATTGTCCGACCTGCGCCAGCGCTTCGGCAAGCCGCAGGGTCAGCCCGCGAAGGACATGCAAGTGTGGCTGATCGAGGAGGCCGCCGGGCCGCTCCTCTACACCGTCACGTTCGGTGCTGACGGCCGTTCGATCGCCGAGGGGCTGAAGCCTTATCGCCAGGCGCGCCTGACCGAACAGTCGGCCCGCGCCTTCATCGCCGACCAATTCACCGTGCTCACCGACCCGACCAAGGTGCGGGTGATCAAAGCCGGTGAAGCCTACGCTTTTGCCGGACAAGCGTTCACCTGCGGCGAAGGCGAACAGGCTTTCCTTGATGAACAGGGCGGCGTGCTGATCGTCTGGACGCAGCGCGATCCCATGGCGGTGATGGCGGTGACCGCGGACTTCGTGCAGCGAAAGACGCCGTAAGCGCTCGACCCGGGCTCGCTCCCATCACAGCCGGTTTTGCTTCAACTCCCGCAGCGGATAATGCGTGCCGCGCCAGACGATGCCGCGTTGCCCATGCGTCACGATCATCGAGCGCAGCAGGATGTAATCCATGATCAGGAGACCCACCGGGAGAAACGCTCCGTGCCAAGCGCGGCCACCGTCGGCCCGCGTGTTCTCCACGGCCACCGCGAGCATCACCGCGACCGCCCCCACGTAGAGCCAGAATTCGGCTCCAGTCGTCACTGCGAGCGCGATGACCGGCCAGAAGAAGAATAACGCGTGCGCCGCCACGCCGCCGATAATCATCCACACCCGGTAGTCGACACCCGCATAGGCGTTCTTCGTCAGCCCGCGCACGAGCTGCCCGACGGTCGCATACCATTCGACCGACACCGCGCCGGCGCCGAGCGCGAATTCGCTGCGTCCGCCGGACTTCATCAACTTGCCGAGCTTCACGTCATCATCCGGCCGCAGCCGCAGCGGCGCGTGGCCGCCAAGACGCCGGTAGGTGGAGGCGCGCACGAGGTTGAAGGCCCCGATGCCGCCGTGTGCCGCGCTGCGCGGATCGGGGATCTTCCACGGCCGCAGGAACAGCGCGAAGAGCAGGCTGAACGCCGCCACGCCGATGCCGAGCAGGTGGCCGCGCTCGTGCAGTTGCGGCACGACGGCGAGATGATCGAGCTGCGCCGCCTCCGCGTGCGCGATGGCGCGGCGCAGCGCGTCGGGCCGGAAATGAATGTCGGCGTCGGTGAAGAGGATCCACCGCCCCGTGGCCCGTTGCGCGCCGCGGTGGAGCGCGTGGTTTTTGCCCAACCAACCGGGCCGCAGACTCGGGATGTGCTCGACGATCAGCCGCGGGTCGCGCGCCGCGAGCGCGTCGAGGAGATCGCCTGTCTCGTCCTCGGAGCGGTCGTTGACGGCGATGACTTCGAGGTCGGGGTAATCGAGCGCGAGCATGGTCGGCACGGCGGCGCCGATCGTGGCGGCCTCGTTGCGGGCGGCGAACACGACCGACACGCGCGGCCACGCGGCGGGCGGCGGCGTCTCGAGCGTCGCGAGCCGGCGCAGGTGGCGGTTGCCGCGGAGGACGTCCCACGCCGCGCCGAGCCAGAGGGCGAGCGTGAGGGCGGCGAATGCGAGCGGGAGATCCATGCGCAGGGTGAAGAGCGTCCCGTGAAAGTGACGCGCCTCCGTCGCGGCGCAACCCGCGTGATGCGGGTGGGACGGTAGGTGGCGCGCTCGCGCGCCACGTTGCGCGCAAGCGCGCAACCTACGGGTTTTGCGCGCAGACTTCGCCGCGCTCGCGCCTCAGGCGCTCGCTTTTTGCGCGGGGGCGGCGCTGCTGGGCGTGCGGCCGATGAGGACCTTGTCCACGCGCTGGCGGTCCATGTCCATCACCTCGAAGCGCCAGCCGTTCCAATCGAAATAATCCCCCGCGCTCGGGATGCGGCCGAGCTGCGTGACGACGAAGCCGCCGAGTGTCTGGAAATCCGCCGACTCCTCGCCGGGCAGCGCCTTCGTGCCGATGAGCTGCTTCACTTCGCCGGTGGCGAGCGTGGCGTCGACGAGCCATGAGCCGTCGTCGCGGCGCTTGGCCTCGGGCTGGGCGCGGCGGAGCTGGTCGGGCAGGTCGCCGACGATGGCTTCGAGGAGGTCGATCAGCGTCACCATGCCCTGGATGCTGCCGAACTCGTCGGTCACGAGCGCGGTGTGCTTGCCGGTCTTCTTGAACTGCTCGAGCACCTGGATCGCGGTCGCGGTCTCGGGCACGAGGACGGCAGGTGTGACGAGGTTGCGGAGATTCGTCGGCAGGCCGAACGCCGCGTGCGCCCACAGGGCCTTGATGTGCACCATGCCGAG
>CAYYVB010000411.1:0-395 GCA_964475035.1 uncultured Opitutaceae bacterium
ACGCAGCCGAGGTTTTCGGCGGCCTCCTCCATCGCCGGATCGATGTTCGCACGCGCCGCCACGGCGTTGAGGTAGATGATGGGGTAGAGGCTGAGCGCAGTGACGATGGCGATGCCGAGGAACTGGTTCGCACCGAGCCAATCGAAGGTCCAGCCCTCGGGCCGCAGGCCGAGTTGGATGATGAAACTGTTCAGCGCGCCGTATTGCCCGAGGATCTGTTTGATGCCGATCGCGCCGACAAAGGGCGGCAGGATCATCGGAACGAGGATAAGCGAGCCGAGGAGATTCTTACCCGGAAAAAGGAACCGGTCCGACACGAACGCCAGGGGCAACGCGCCGGCGACGGTGGCGAAAAGGCCGCACAGGACGAGGATCACCGGCAGGATCAGCAGAGC
>CAYYVB010000411.1:405-2968 GCA_964475035.1 uncultured Opitutaceae bacterium
GCCCGAAGGTAGGCGAATGTGATGTCGCCGTTCGCGTCCACGAAGCCTCCTTTGAGGATCTGGAAGATAGGCCACGCAAAGAAGGCCGCGAAGAACAGCAGCGTGAACACGAAAACGACCCGGGCGAAGCCTTGCGACATGCCCGCTCATGTCGCCGCACCTGGCGTGCTGGTTCAAGGCCGAAGTGGATGAAGTTTAGTGACAAATTAGACAAGGCTAACTTTGTTATTGCTAACAAGAGAAAGCTGTCTCCTTTCGCAGGTATGTTGCGCATCCTGACCTCGGTTCTCGGCTCCGTGCTGCTGTTCGCCGCCGCTGCCGCCGCGCGCGAACCATTGCGCGTGGTGGCGACCACGACGCTCGTGGCGGATATGGTGCGCGGCGTAGCCGGTGACGATGCCGTCGTCGAGAGCATGATGGGCGCCGGCGTCGATCCGCATCTCTACAAGCCCACCGCCACGGACGTGCTGCGGCTGCAACGAGCGGACGTGATCTTCTACAATGGGCTCCTGCTCGAAGGCCGCATGACCGAAGTGCTCGAAAAGTTGGCCCGCGCCGGACGGCGCGCCCACGCCATCACCGCGGCGCTGACGGCGGAAGAACTGCTCCAATCCGAGGATTACGCCGGCCATCCAGACCCGCACGTGTGGTTCGACGTGCTGAAGTGGAAGCGTTGCCTCGACGTGGTTGAGAAAGGCCTGAGCGAAGCTGCGCCCGACCGCGCGGAGTCTTTCCGCCAACGCGCCGAAGAGTTGCGCGCGCGCTACGATGCCTTGCACGCGTGGGCCCTGGCCAAGGTCGCGGAGCTTCCGGCCGAGAAGCGTGTGCTGGTGACAAGCCACGATGCCTACAGCTATTTCGGCCGAGCCTACGGATTCGCGGTCGTCGGATTGCAAGGCATCTCCACTGCGACGGAGGCGGGATTGGCTGACGTGGCGCGACTGGTTGACTTCATCCGTGAGCGCCGGCTCAAGGCCATTTTCGTCGAAAGCAGCGTGCCCCATACGACCATCGAGCGCGTGGCTCGTGATTCGGGAGCCAGGATCGGCGGTGAGCTTTTCTCCGATGCACTCGGCGCCGTCGGTCAGATTGAGCACGGGCACGATGTCGGCACCTACGAAGGCATGGTCCGGCACAATGTCACCACCATCGTGGAGGCCTTGAAATAAGGGCTGGTCTCGGCTCGTTTCGCCAGACATCGCTGGGAAAACGCTCCCCATGATCATTACCTCGCTCCGTTCCCGCCTCGCCGCCTTACTGCTGGTTCTGACCGGAACCGCCTCCGCCCAATACACCGAGGTCCCCGCCACCGTCGAGCCCGGCCGCTTTCTCCTCGAAATGGATGCGCTGTCGCTCGTGATCGACCGCGAAGGCCTCGAAAAATTCACCGCCGTGGGCGCGGGCCTCGCGCTCGTCACCACCGGAATCACGGAGAACTGGGACGTGCAAGTCGGCGCCGAGCTTTATATCAGCCAGCGCTACGAGTCGGGTAATTTCACCGAGCGCAACACCGGCATCGGAGACGTCTATGTGCGCACCAAATGGAACTTCTACTCCGACGAGATGCTCTCGATGGCCGTGATCCCGTTTGTGAAAATCCCCACGAACAGCGGCGGCGTGGGCAACGACTCGGTCGAGGGCGGAATCATCCTGCCATGGGAAGTCTATCTCGTCGGCGGCTTCACCATGAACGCTATGGTCGAGCTCGACTTCGTGCGCAACGCCGCGGACGACGGTTACGACGCTCTCTGGTATGCTTCCGCCTCTGTCGGCCGCTCGTTCACCAGCCGCCTGTCGGTCTATGCCGAACTCGATGCGCAGAAAACTTCCGGCGATTCTTCGTGGCAATCCACGCTCGGCGTCGGCGCTTACCTCGCGATCTCCGAGGTGCTCTCTTGGGATTTCGCCATGTATCGCGGCCTCTCGCGCAACGCGCCGGACTGGAATCCGGTTGTGCACCTCAACATCGGTTTCTGAGATGAATGGTTCCGCCGCCGCAGCCGCTCTCGAAATCCACGACCTCACCGTCGCGTATCACAAGAAGCCGGTTTTGTGGGGCGTTGATCTCGTGGTTCCGCGCGGGCAGCTCGTCGGCATCATCGGGCCGAACGGCGCGGGAAAATCCACGCTCATCAAGGCATGCATGGGCCTTCTCCCCGCGGCGAGCGGGTGGGTGAAATTCTTCGGCTCAGACCTTCGCGACACCGCCACGCGTGTCGGCTACGTGCCGCAACGCGAATCGGTCGACTGGGATTTTCCGGTCAGTGTGATGGATGTCGTGCTCATGGGCCGCTATGGCCGGCTCGGCTTGTTCCGCCGGCCTGGTGCCGCCGATCGAGAGATGGCGCGCGCCTGCCTCGACAAGGTCGGCCTGCTGCCGTTCGCCGACCGCCAGATCGCCAATCTTTCGGGCGGCCAGCAACAGCGTGTGTTCCTCGCCCGCGCCCTCGCGCAGGAGGCTGACCTCTACTTCATGGACGAACCTTTCGCCGGCGTCGATGCCGCCACCGAGGCCGCCATCATCACCGTCCTGCGCGACCTGCGCGACCAAGGTCGCACGCTG
>CAYYVB010000412.1:0-2964 GCA_964475035.1 uncultured Opitutaceae bacterium
CGCAGCAGTTCAAACGCTCGGCCATGCCCGACGGCCCGAAGGTCGGCTCGGTCGCGCTCTCGCCCCGCGGCGACTGGCGCATGCCGAGCGACGCCTCCGCCGCCGAATGGCGGGCCGAGCTGGCTCAACTCAGGCAAGCCTGACTCAATGCCGTGAGGTGGCCGGTGGAATGAGGTTGAACAAGCGGGTGTTGACCCGCCACCCGTTTGCACCTCTGAATGGCGCCCTTTTCCTCGCATGAAAGACTCCCTGATCGTCGTCTGCGGTGCCGGTGGATTCATCGGCGGCCATCTTGTCGCCGACCTGCTCCGGCAGGGTCACACGCGGATCCGCGCCGTGGACCTCAAGCCGTTGCACCGCTGGTATCAGAAGTTCGACGGAGTCGAAAACCTCTCGCTCGACCTGCAGGAGCTCGACGCCTGCCGCCAGGCCACCAAGGGCGCGCACTGGGTCTATAACCTGGCAGCCGACATGGGCGGCATGGGTTTCATCGAGAAGAACAAGGCCCTGTGCATGATGACCGTTCTCATCAACACGCACCTCCTCAAGGCCGCGCGCGAGCACGGCGTGCAGCGCTTCTTCTTCGCCTCTTCGGCTTGCGTCTACGCCCACGATAAGCAGACCGACCCCAGCGTCACCGGCCTGAAAGAGGCCGACGCCTACCCGGCCATGCCCGAGGACGGCTACGGCTGGGAGAAACTCTTCTCGGAGCGCATGTGCCGGCACTACACCGAGGACTTCGGCCTCGTGACCCGCGTCGCCCGCTACCACAATGTCTACGGCCCGCACGGCACCTACGACGGCGGCCGCGAGAAGGCCCCCGCCGCCATCTGCCGCAAGGTCATCGCCGCGAAGCTGAGCGGCCGGCACGAGATCGAGATTTGGGGCAACGGCGAGCAGACCCGCAGCTTCATGTTCATCGACGACTGCCTGCACGGCACCCAGGCGATCATGCGCAGCGAGACGATCGACTTCCCGATCAACCTCGGCTCCGAGGAAAAGGTCTCGATCAACCAGCTTGTCGACGTCGTCGAGGACATCGCCGGCATCAAGTTGCAGCGGCGCTACAACCTCTCCGCCCCCAAGGGCGTCAACGGCCGCAACTCCGAGAACACGATCATCCGCCAGTATCTCGGCTGGGAACCCTCGATCCCGCTCCGCGCCGGCATGGAGAAGACCTACGCTTGGATCCACGACCAGATGAAGTCCGGCTCCTCCAAGGACTCTGTCGTCAACCTGAGCTGACGCGGCGCGCCGCGCGCATGGACTTCACGCCGCAGTTCCGCACGCTCACCCGCTGTCTCGTCGAGCGCGGCCTCTTCCTCGATCAACCTTTCACGCTGATCGACGTCGGTTGCGGCGGCGGCCTCGCTCCTCTGTGGCGTTTCTTTGAACCCTCGCTGCGTGCGCTGGGCGTCGACCCGATGACCGCCGAGTGCGCCCGTCTCCAAGCCGCGGAGAAGAACTCCGGCGTGCGTTACGCCGCCGCTTTCCTCCGGCTCCCGCCCGACCATCCTTTCCGCCTGGCGCGCGGCGAACGCGAGCCCTGGACCGCCAACCCATGGACGCGCACGAGCTCCGCCGAAGCCATGGATATCCTCGCGCGCCGTCTCGATGCGGAGAAAAAACTCGCCCAACTCAACGCCTGGAACGACGCCCCGCTCGTCGCCCCCTCGCGCACCCTCACGCTCGACGCACTCGCTGTCGAACAAGGCTTTCCTGTCGCCGATTTCCTCAAGCTCGATGTCGACGGACCCGATCTGGAAGTCCTCCACTCCGCGGAAAATCTCATCCGCCGCGCGCCGCTCCTCGGACTTGTGATGGAAGTCAATTTCTACGGCTCTGACGATCCGACCGACCACACCTTCCATGCCACGGATCGCCTGCTGCGTTCGTGGGGCTTCGAATTGTTCGACCTGACGACCCGCCGCTGTTCCGTCTCAGCCTTGCCGGGGCCGTTTCGGCACGAGGACTCGCCCTACGAGACCCTCCACGGACGCATTATCCAAGGCGAGGCACTCTACCTCCGTGATCCCTGTGGGTGGGATAAGCATCCGGCTGCTCGCGTGCCCCTGACGCCGCATCACCTGCTGAAACTCGCCTGCCTTTTCGAACTATTCAACGCTCCGGACCACGCCGCCGAGCTGCTTGCCGCCCACGCCGCTGAACTCGCGCCACTCGCCGAAGTTCGTCCGCTGCTCCATCTTTTGGCTCACGAGATCGATCCTTCGCTCGACAACTACGACACGCTGCTCGAGCGCTTCCGTTCCGACCCGACGAGCCACTATCCCTCCCGCTGGCCGCGCCGGACCACCCGCAGCGACTGAGTATCCCGCCGGGTTTCGATTTGCCTCCAGGCCCGGCCCTGAATGAATGCCCATCCGCGCCAGTGTATTCTTGCCCCGGCCCGGGCGTAGTCCCTCGCATGATCCAGAAAGTCTCCATCATCGGTCTCGGTAAACTCGGCTGCTCCATGCTTGCGGGCATGGCCTCGCGCGGCCTCGACGTCATCGGCGTCGACGTCAATCCCCGCGCGGTCGACGCCGTCAACGCCGGCCGCGAACCCGTCCAGGAAACCGGCCTCGGCGACATGATCGCGGCGAACAAGTCCCGCATCCGCGCCACGCTCGACGTCGACGATGCGGTGCTGAATTCCGAGATCAGTTTCGTCATCGTCCCCACCCCGAGCGACGAGCGCGGCGCCTTCACGCTCCAATACGCGCGCTACGCCTTCAAGTCGCTTGGGCAGGCGCTGAAGAAAAAGAACGGCTACCACGTCATCGTCCTCACCAGCACCGTGCTCCCCGGCGCCACGCGCCACGGCCTGCTGCCGATCCTCGAGCAGGAATCCGGCAAGAAGTGCGGCCCGGACTTCGGCCTCTGCTACAACCCCGAGTTCATCGCCCTCGTCTCCGTCATCCGCGACTTTCTCCATCCCGACTTCTACCTCCTCGGCCAATTCGA
>CAYYVB010000413.1:0-2954 GCA_964475035.1 uncultured Opitutaceae bacterium
GCTGCCCTTCACCTCGCGGTCAATGATTGTCTTGCAGACATTTACGCAAGAATCGCAGATGTAGACGCCCGGTCCGGCAATGATCTTGCGGACCTCCGCCTGCGATTTTCCGCAGAAGGAGCAGAGCGTCATGCGCGAGGATTTGGCCATGGCAAAGAGGATATCGGCCGGGGAGGCCAGTTAGTCGAGGGATTTTCCCCGCCGTTTCTGCCTAAACCCGCGCGGATTATGCCGCGGCGGTCGTGCCGGCGATCTGCTGGGCGTCGCGCGTCGAGGCGACGACGTGGTCGACGATGCCGTAGGCCTTCGCCTCGTCCGCGCTCATGTAATAGTCGCGGTCGGAGTCCTTCTCCACCTGCTCGGCGGTCTTGCCGGTGTGCTTGGCGATGGTCTGGTTGAGCGTCTGGCGCCAGCGGAGAATCTCCTTCGCCGCGATGGCGATGTCGGCCGCCTGGCCGCCCGCGCCGCCGCTGGGCTGGTGGATCATCACGCGGCTGTTCGGGAGCGCGAAGCGCTTGCCCTTGGTGCCGGCGGCGAGGAGCACGGTGCTCATGCTCGCGGCCATGCCGATGCAGTAGGTCACCACATCGCACTGGAGAAAGTTGATCGTGTCGTAGATCGCCATGCCGCCGGTGACGACGCCGCCGGGGGAGTTGATGTAGAGATGGATGTCCTTCTTTGGATCCTCCATCTGCAGGAACAACATCTGGGCGATGACGAGATTGGCGACTCCGTCGTCGATCGGCGTGCCGATGAAGATGATGCGATCCTTCAACAGGCGGCTGTAGATGTCCATCGACCGCTCGCCGCGGCCGGTGTTTTCCAAGACGATCGGGACGTAGTAGCTCATGCTTTGGCGGTTGCC
This sequence comes from uncultured Opitutaceae bacterium, assembly GCA_964475035.1. Taxonomy (GTDB): domain Bacteria; phylum Verrucomicrobiota; class Verrucomicrobiia; order Opitutales; family Opitutaceae; genus Didemnitutus. The sequence continues at coordinate 866 of CAYYVB010000413.1, forward strand.
GTGGTGACGGTAGCCTTGGACACGAGGAAATCAAGGGCCTTGTCGAAGAGGATCTGCTGCTGGATGGAGCGGAACTGCTCGCGGTCCTTGCCGAGTTCCTTGACGAGCTTGTCGGGCTTCTGGCCGGAGCGCATGGCTTCGCGCATGAGCCAGTTGTTGATGTCCTTCTCGTCGACGCCGATCTTCTCCTGCTCGGCGATCTTCGCGAGCATGAGCTGGACCTTCACACGGGCGAGCGCGGCCTTCGAGGCGCTGTCGAAGAGCTCCTTCTTGTTCTTCTCGAACTCCTCCTGCGGCACGCCGCGGCGCATGTTTTCCTCGATGAACTGGCGGAGGACGCCATCGCGCTCGGAGGCGACGAGGCTCTCCGGCACGGGGAAGTTCGCCTGCGCGACGAGCGCGTCGGTGATCTGGCGGCGCTGCGCGGAGCGGTTCTCGTAATCCTTGCGCATCGAGAGGCTCGACTTCACCTGCGCCTTGAGGGCGTCGAGGCTGTCGGCCTGGTTGGCCTTGAAGAACGCCTCGTCGAGCGGCGGCAGCGCGCGCTCGCGGACTTCCTGCACCTCAATCGCGTAGACGACCTGCTTGCCGGCCAACGCGGGCACGTGGGCGAAGTCGGCGGGGAACGTCAGCGTCACGTCCTTCTTGTCGCCGGCCTTCAGGCCCGCGAGCTGGTGGGCCATGCCGGGCAGCAAGCCTTCGTTGGCGCCTTCAACCTCTTCCCAAGTCTGCGGGGCGGAGGCGTAGATGGCCTTGTCGCCGACGATGCCGGCGAGCGGCTGACCGTCGAGCGTGCCGGTGTAGCCGAAGCGGACATAGTCGCCCTTCGCGGCGGGGCGCTCGGCGACCTTGAAGTCGGCGCGTTCGGAACGCAGGCCCTCGATCACGGCGTCGACCTCGGCGTCGGTCGGCTCGGTGGCCTGCACCTCGGTGGCGATGCCGACGTATTGCGGCAGGGTGAACTCGGGGCGGACATCGACCGTGACCTTGACGGACGCCGGCGCGCCGGGCGCGAACTCGGCCTCCTCGACGTCGACGATGGAGATGACGGCGAGCTTCGAATCCTCGAGGCCGTGGCGGTAGGCCTTGCTGACGACACGGCCCTTGAACTCCTCCTTCAACTCCTTGGCGAAGCGCTTCTCGATCATCGCCACCGGCGCCTTGCCGGGGCGGAAGCCGGGGAGGCGCACTTGCTGCGCGAATTCACCGAGCAGCGCCTTGTATTCGGCGTCCACCTCGACCTGGTCGAGCGTCACGGTGAGGGTCTTGCGGGTTTCGTTGAGGTCGTTGATTTGAACGTTCACGGCGATAAATTCGGAGCGATATTCGGGAGGAAAAGAGGTCGAGGTAACGCGCGGCGCGCAGCCCGGTCAAGGCCTGTTTCCACGCGGGCAAACGGGAAACGTCCTTGGACTTTCACGCGCACCGGCCCAAGCTGTCGCCGACGATGGCCAGTCTCGCCCAACTCCTTGTGCATCACGGCAGTATCCTGCTGCTCGACGCCGCGTCGACGCAGGTGCAAGTCGGGCTCCTCCGCTCCGGCCGGCCGCCGGTCTGGCGCAACGGCGGCAGCGAGGCCGGCACAGAGATTTTCCGCCTCACCGCCGCCGTCCTTGCCGACGCCGGATGCGCGCTCGCTGACGTGGCGGCCTTCGCGTTTTGCTCAGGACCCGGCTCGATGCTCGGCGTGCGAACGGTCGCGATGACCCTGCGCACATGGCAGTCAGTGCAACCACGCCCCGCTTACGCCTACCTCAGCCTCACCCTGCTCGCGCACGAGATCGCTCGCACCACGACCGCCCGGCCCTGCGCCGTGATCGCCGATGCGCGGCGAGACACTTGGCACGCTGTCACCATCGACACGGACGGCCAAATCGGTGCGCTGACTCGCGCGCCACAGGCCGAACTCGCGGCGCAAGGGCACATCCTCTTCCAACCTGCCTCCTTTCGTGCCTGGGCTACGGCACCGCGTTCGTCCTTGGATATTGCTTACGCGGTAGAGTCGCTCCTCGCCCAACACGCCGACGCGGACCTGTTCTCCCCTGCCCCGGCGCCGGACGCTTTCCAGCATGAGGCACCGGAATACAAG
>CAYYVB010000414.1:0-2932 GCA_964475035.1 uncultured Opitutaceae bacterium
CGCGATGTTCTCCACGATGCTCGCGATCAGTCCATCGGTTCTCGATATCCGACGAACGAACGCCGGGATCTGCGTCTCGCCCAAACTGACAAAGGCCTCAAGCCGGCCCTGGCCGCAGACCAAGTCATACTGCCGCTCCCCATTTTCAGCCACGGACGCTTCGGTCACGGTGATCGGTCGCTTAAGGCCCTGTTCGGCGATACTGCGAACTATCAGCTCAAACTTGCGGCGATCGCGGACCCGAGGATTGGCGATACGGATCGCCTTGATCGGAATCAGAATGATTTCGTGTTCGTCAGTCATGCGACTTGCTCGATTGGAACACGCTCTGCGAGCGCGTAGAAAAAGCTGAGGTCATCGAAGCGATAGGTGTCCAAAAGCGCGGTGTTGTCCTCAGCGAGGCGCAGCCTCAGCGCCACCTGATCAAGCGAGGGAAACAGATAGAAGTCTTTGATTCCGTCGTTCGCTTCATTCATGCGGGCGACGATCGTAATGTCGGGTCGGTGCGCGGCCTCGAATCGAACTGTCCAACGGGCGGCCCCCGCGGCTGTGCGAAGGGAACGCGACAAGACAACGGAAACGAGCAGCTCACCATTGAGGATGAGCAGCTCGGATACTGGGTCGCGCTCCACCCCCACCCCGACTGCAGCGAGCTGCGTGATTATCTCTTGGACCAGTTCAGGGTGCTTCTGCCGGAGGAAGCGATTTACCTCGATGAATGAAAAATCAGTTTCCGGGGTGTAACCAATCAGCTGATAAGCCCGAACCAAGCTGCCAAAACGATGGCGGAAGGCGGCACTCGACGGAGAATTTTCAGCTTCATCGATCAGCAATCCGGAGAGCTTCCCGTGCTGAGTAAGAAGCTCGCGCAGCCTCACCAACATCTCTTCGTCAGAGTAGCGCTTAGCGCGCGTAAGAATGATCTCCTGCACCCGCATGAACTGTTCCGCCGTCACAACCGCGGGAAACGCGTTTTCAACACGGATCCACATGTCCCGAGGGTTCTGGACGTGCTTACGCTTCAGTTTGAACGAAGTGCGGTGATAGACGTTGTTTCCGATGTATTTCTCGTTCGTGAGGAGCTGATGCACAGTTCCGCGTGTCCAGGGACGACCGAGGTCCGTCCGTATGCCCCGTTGGTTCAGCCGCTCAGCAATCTCTCTTTCGGTCAGCTTCTCCTCCAAGAATGCGTGATAAACGCGCCGGATGGTTTCCAGCTCCTCCTCCGGCCCCAGCGCCAGCACCACTCTATCAGTTTGAAGGCTCTTGTGTTCGCCGCGGCTCAGCGTGCCTTTCTTATTGCCGCCTTGGTCGATCAAGACGCGACGCAGTCCGAACCCGGCGGTCCCGCCTTGTTTGAATCCGAGCTGGATCAATCGACAAGCGCCCTGAAATACCTTCGTCGAAAGCTCGCGCGAGTATTCACCCGCCATCGAACGCTTCACGCTTTTGATGATGTTCGAGGTGGGTGACCCGTCGTTCTCAAACTGCTCCGCGCAGTAGTGAACCGCGATCCCCGCTCGCTTGCAGATATACTCGTAGTATCCGCTTTCATCCGCGTCTTGGAACCGCCCCCAGCGACTCACGTCGTAAGCCAAGATGCAGCGAAAGTCCGTCTTACCGCTTTCAACTTCGGCGATCATTTGACGGAGGCTTTCGCGGCCGCGCACATTGAGGCCGCTTTTGCCGGCGTCCTCAAAGACGCGCACGATCTCCATGTTGCGGCGCGCCGCGTATTCGCGAATGCGATCCAGCTGATTCTCGGTGGAATACTGCTGGTGCTCGGTGGACATGCGCACATAGGCCGCCGCTGGCACGGCGGCCGTGTTCGGAGAACTGAGCGGAAGGTTAGACTGCCCGCTCATAAGTCAGCTCTGCCTCGGCGACCTATCGCGGGGGTCGCGCCTGTGCTTCAAGGATGTCACGCCCGGCCAGCATGACGGCTGACAATTCTTCAGCGATGATGTCTTGTAACGCGGTGCCGCGAATCCGCGCGATCAACCCAATCAGAGCAATGAGATAGGGGCTCCAGGAATCTTGTAACGGTGGGAAGGGGTCTTGTAACGCAGAAGCGAGTAGCACAGAGTTCAGCCGCTTCGCATTTACGGAGACCTCTTTGTGCTTCCTCTTCTTACGCCAATAACCGGGGTTCGCCATTCTCCAGGCTTGCACCCTCGCGGTTTGCTCGGCTCCGGCGTGGTAGGATTGATTCCCCTGCTTGCTCTGCCAACGTCTTTGGCTTTCTCGCCGACTTGCATGTCGACACAAGTCGCGGGTGCAAAAGCGCTGCCGACCAGCTGACCTCGGTTCAGGGATGAATGCTGCGCCACAATGGGCGCAATGGATGATGACGGGAGTTTTTTTTGGTAGTGCTCACCGAGAGCCTATGCCGAGCCAGTGATTGGTTGGGCAACGTGGCAGTGAGAACCCGTAGCGCTGTCAGCGATGAAACCCGCGAAGCGATCGCCCCCCAGTGGCTTCGGCTGCGAAGAAACTTATTTGACCGTGGACCGTTGCCGCACCCGGGCTGTCAGCGCGGTGCTCCTACCTGGCATGAGCGATCCTCAATGAACACTTGGACGTTTTCCCCGACCTTTTTTGTTGAGAATCGATAGCGCACGGTGCGACTTCCATTGGTCCCCAGCATAGGATGTTCGGATACGACGCCGTGCCGGCCCGTCCCATCTGAATGGGTAGCCGCGATGGTGTTCCGGAATTGGCACGCGGAGCAGAACTCGCTCTTGCCGCAGCCGCCTGGTAGCGCCGAACGTTCACACTCGATTACGACTCCCGCTGCGGCATCAGGCCGGCATGATGAATATCCCGGCAAAACGGCCTTCGCCGCGCGGTTGCCGGCAATCAGAGTGGCGTCACCTCGGAACACCAGCGTCGGCACCTCGAGGTTTTCGAGCAACGAACGAAGTCCCATGCC
>CAYYVB010000415.1:0-2931 GCA_964475035.1 uncultured Opitutaceae bacterium
TCGTGACCTTCGCCAACGAGGACGGCATCGCCCTGCGCGGCGGCCACCACTGCAATCAGCCGCTCATGCGCAAGCTCGGCCTCGCCTCGACGACCCGCGCCAGCTTCTACCTCTACAACACCGAGGAGGAGGTGGACCGCCTCGTCGCCTCGCTCCGTAAGATCCAGAAGTTCTTCGCGGGCTGACCCGTCGGGTGGCGGCTGCAGTCGGGGCGTAAAGCCCCCAAAAAAGCAACGCTGCGGAAACTGTAGGAGGGGCTTTACGCCCCGATCACTTCCGGCCAGAAAGCGAAGATGGCCTTCGATCCGCAACACGGTCACGCCGCGTTACGTCGCGGTCGTTGGTCCAGCCCCGGGGCGGAATATTTTTTGACCTTCTGCACTGAGCAGCGCGCCGCGGGCTTGGACCGACCAGATCTCACCGCGGCCATCTGGGATGAAATCGCCGCCATGGAGAGCAAATCCCTCTGGCGCTGGCGCTGCGGCGTCGTGATGCCCGATCACTTGCATTTGTTGATCACTCTGGTCGCCGACGCGGCGCTCCCCGAGGTTGTGAGGCTATGCAAAGGGCGCCTCGCGCCCGTCCTGCGCCGGAGCGGCCTCTCGTGGCAGAGGGCGTATTTCGATCACCGTTTGCGACCGGACGAAGACCGATTGCCGGTGTTTCTCTATGTGTTTATGAATCCTTATCGCGCGGGTTTTCTCGACGTCGGCTCGATTTGGCCGGGCTATCGGTGCACGGCGGAGGATTGGGCATGGTTTGAGCCATTGACCAGCGATTCGCGGCCGATGCCCGAGTGGTTGGCTTAACCAATCGGGGCATCTGAACCGATCGGGGCATAAAGCCCCTCCTACAGTTGGGCAACGCGCGGCCGATCATGACTTCCGATTCGTGAACTGTAGGAGGGGCTTTACGCCCCGATCCCCCCACCCCCGCAAAATCCGGCCGCACCTTTCGCAAGGGATGCGCAGCCCCTGCGGGCCCGTTCGGTTACGCTGTGCCCCATCATGGTGTCTCCACGCTACACCGTCCTTCCCACCGTCGAACCCGCCCTCGAGCTGGTTCGCAAATACAATATCCCGGGTCCGCGCTACACGTCCTACCCGACCGCACCGCAATTTTCGGATGCGATCGACCGCTACGCGCTGCTCACGGAGATCCGCCGCGACAACGCCGACGCCTCGACGCCGCTCTCGCTGTATTTCCACCTGCCGTTCTGCGAGACGCTCTGCTGGTATTGCGGTTGCAACACCGTCATCACCCGCCGCCGCGCCTCGGCCGGCGAATATGTCGACCTGCTCATCAAGGAGATCGAGCTCACCGCGCCGCTGATCGACCGCTCGCGTCCGGTGACGCAGCTCCACTTCGGCGGCGGCACGCCGACCTTCCTGCCTCCGGCCGAGATCGACCGCCTCGCCGCCGCCATCCACGCGCATTTCAAGTTTTCCGCCGACGCCGAGATCTCGGTCGAGATCGACCCGCGCCGCCTGACCAAGGAGCACGTCGACGCCTTCCGCCGCCTCGGCTGCAACCGCGCCTCGCTCGGCGTGCAGGACACCAACCCCGAGGTGCAGGTCGCCATCCACCGCTGGCAGCCGCTGGCGATGACCCGGCAGGCCATCGAGTGGCTGCGCGCGGCCGGTTACCAATCCGTCTCCGTCGACCTCATCTACGGCCTGCCGCTCCAGACGCCGGAGTCGTTCGCCAAGACCGTCGACGAAGTCATCGGCCTCAATCCCGACCGCCTCGCTGTCTTCAGCTACGCGCACGTCCCGTGGATCAAGCCCGCGCAGAAGATCTTCGACCAGCGCCAGCAGCTCCCGTCCACCGAGGCCAAGCTCACGATGCTGATGACGGCCTCGCACAAGCTCGTCGCCGCCGGCTACGCCACCATCGGCATGGACCACTTCGCCCGCCCGGACGACGAACTCGCCGTCGCCTTCCGCGAGGGCACGCTGCACCGCAACTTCCAGGGCTACACCACCCGCGCCGGCGCCTCGCTCTACGGTTTCGGCATGTCGTCGATCTCGCAGACCGACGGCTCGTTCCGCCAGAACTACAAGGAACTCCCCGACTACGAGGCCGCGATCAAGGAAGGCCGCCTGCCGATCGAGCGCGGCTACCTGCTCAGCGAGGACGACAAGCGCCGCCGCACCATCATCACCGACCTCATGTGCGCCCGCGGCCTGGATTTCGCCGCCCTGACGCGGAAGCTCGGCCACGACTTCGCGACGAACTACGCCGCCGAACTCGCCTCGCTCGACGACCTCGCCGCCGACGGCCTGCTCGAGCGCACGGAAGGCCGCGTGTCGATCACCCAGCTCGGCCTGCTCTTCCTCCGCATCATCGCGATGCGCTTCGACGCCCACCTCGAGAAGAAGCGCACGGGATTCTCGAAGGTGGTGTGATCTGCGCCAGTAGCGCAGGCGTCCCGCCTGCCCCGAACCCCGATGCAGGCTGGAAGCCTGCGCTACTCCCATGCCCTACCGCATCAGCAAAACCTTCGAGATCGAAAGCGGCCACCTGCTCAGCAAGCACCCGGAAAAATGCCGCTTCCCGCACGGCCACAGCCGCCGCGTCGAAGTCGTGCTCGCCGCCGACGCCCTCGACGCGAACGACATGGTCTGCGACTTCAAGGCCGTGAAGCGCCTGCTCCACGCCTTCCTCGAGCGCTGGGACCACGCCCTCGCCATCAACGCCGCCGACCCGCAATACGCCTACTTCAAGCAAACCTACGGCGAGCGTGTCATCGTCTTCGACCAGGCCGACCCGACGAGCGAGGTGATGGCCAAGACGATCTTCGACGAGCTCACCGCCCGCCTCGCCGACGAAGCCCTGCGCGCCGGCGAGTATCCGATCCGCCGCGCCGTCCGCGTCGAACGCGTGCGCGTGACCGAGACCAGCTCGAGCTGGGCCGAATACGCGCCCTGA
>CAYYVB010000416.1:0-2927 GCA_964475035.1 uncultured Opitutaceae bacterium
CCGAGACCGAAGCGGACCTCGAGGTCCTGGTCGTCGTTCTTGATCAGCTTGCGGCCGAGACCGAAGGCGGAATTGGAGCGGAGGTCGATGGCCTTGATGCGGTCCTTCGAGAGGTCGGTGCGGGCATACCAGACGTTGGCGCCGGAATAGAACGAGGAGTAATCGACGCCGGCTTTCCAGTCGTTGGCGGTGGTGTTGCCGTTTTCCTGGGCGCGGTTGATCGTGCCGGAGAAGACGAGTTTGTCCTCGCTGCTCTCGAGGGTGGCCTTCACGCCGACGGAACCGGCGAACTTCTCGGAGCCGCCGGTGCGGCCGTTGATCGTGGCCGAGGCCTCGTAGGCCCAGCGGCGCTTGGATTTCTCGACGGCGGCCTTGGCGTCGCGCACCTCGGGGCTGTCGGTGCCGGGGCGCCAGAGGGCGACAACGTTGGCGGGCGAGGCGCTCATCTGGCCGTCGGCGGCGACGACGGTGATGCCGGTGCCCGAAGCCGCGACGGTGCCGAGGATTTGCGTGCCGGCCTTGAGACCGACGTTGACGGCCTCGTCGGTTGCGAAGTTGGCGATGTGCTCCTGGGCAATTTCGACGACGCCGGCAAACTTCGTCTCGACGCGGAACTTGCCGCCTTCCGCGGAGAGGATCTTGCCGTGCACGATCGAGCCGTCGGTCAGCTCGATGCGATCAGCCAAGGCGCCGGGCGCGGCAAAGGCGACAAGCGCGCACATGGTCAGGACAGGAAACAGGGATCGGATTTTCATACAAAGAGGCCGGTTGAAAACAGGGCAGGCACCCTCCGGCAACGCCTAAAGCAATCCGGCCGCACCTGACGCTTGCAGTCCGCCGGGTGAATGCCGCTTCCGAATTGCGATAAGTTCAAAAGCGGCAAAGAAATGCGTCATGCCCACCCGCGCTTGGTTTCCGACTTACCTGTATCATGAGCCGCTGCAAAAAGGCGGGTTGGAACGCTTCAACAACGATCTCGCCGAGGAATGCCGCCGCATTCGCGATTACGACGAGGCCGGCCGCCAGTGGTCGGAGAAAAACTACCCGGGCGGCTACACGTCCTACGCGACATTGAACCGGCTGCACGAATTCTCGTCCACTTTCGCCGGCCTTGAGCGCAAGCTCACGGCGCACGTGCGGAAGTTTGCGCGCCAGCTCGATTTCGACCTGCGCAAACGCGAGGTGTTCATGACGGACTTCTGGGTGAACATCATGCCGGAACACGCCGCCCACAGTCTGCACCTGCACCCGAACGCGTTTCTCAGCGGCACGTATTATGTCGTCACGCCGCGCGGCTGCCCGGGTCTGAAGTTCGAGGATCCGCGCCTGAGCAAATTCATGGCCGCGCCGCCGCGCGTCGCCGATCCGCGCCGCGAAAATGAGACGCACATCACCTACCCTGCCAAGGCCGGCTGGGTGCTGCTGTTCGAAAGCTGGCTGCGGCACGAAGTCGCGGCCAATCGCACGACCGAGGAACGCATCAGCGTCAGCTTCAACTATCACTGGCGCTGAGGGAGAGAGGCGGAGCGCGGAAGGCGGAATGCGTCTCGGCTGAGCGTGTCCGCTTTCGGACCTGTAGGTTGCGCGCGTCGAATAATGCTCGCCTGCCGACTCGCGCCGGCAGCTACGGGGGCTGCGAACTGCCGAAGGCGCGGCCGAGGTCTTGGATCTCGTCGGACTCGAACACGAGCGTGCCGCGGGCGCCCGTGCCGAACGACGCTCTCAACATCGCTCGCGCCACGATCGCCGCATGCACCGGGCGATACCGGGCAAATCGTCCGATGAGCAGCGGGCTCGCCAACGCGAGCGCTGCGGCCGCAACCCGCTCGCCCACCCTCACCTCCTCGCGCGGCCCGAGCAGCAAACCAGGCCGGAATATCCCCAGCGTCGCAAAGCCCAGCACACCGAGCGCCTCCTCGGTCTCGCCCTTCACGCGATTGTAGAAAAACCGCGACTCCGCATCGGCGCCGAGCGCGGAGACCGTGAAGAAGCGTCGCGCCCCGCCGCGTTGTGCGGCCCAAGCGAACGCAAGCACGGCGCCGTGGTCGACGGCGCGGAACGCCGCGCGGGAGCCCGCGCGCTTCCGCGTCGTGCCGAGGCAGCAGAACGCATCGTCGCCGCGCAGCGGCTCGGGCAACCGCTCGAGCGCGGCGAAATCCGCCACGACCTCGACCAGCTTCGGGTGCTCGAACTCCAGCGGCCGGCGGACGACCGCGACGACGCGGTCGTATTCGGGTGCACCCACGAGCTGGTCGAGCAGGTGGCGGCCGACGAGCCCCGAGGCGCCGGCGAGCAACGCGGTGCGGCCGGCGGACATCAGAGGTATTTCACGAACCACTCGACCAGCGTGACGGCCGAGCGGATGCGGTTCGGCGTCTTGCGGAAGCCATGGCCCTCGTCGGGGAATTCCACCAGCTCCGTCGGCACGCCGCGCGCGCGGAGCGTATCGACCACCTGTTCGGCCTCGATGAATGGCACGTTGGTGTCGGTGCGGCCGTGCTGCACGAGCACGGGCGCCTTGATGCGGTCCATCTTGTGGATGGGCGAGAGCGCGCGCAGCAGGTCGGCCTGCGTGGCGGGGTCGCCGTATTCGATGGTCGAGACCGCGGCCATCCACGGCTCGGAGTGCGCGAAGAAGGTCTCGAAGTTGACGATGCCGAACAGGTTCACGCCCGCCGCGATGCGGTCGGGAAACTCCGTGACGCCGGCCATCACCATGTAGCCGCCGTAGGAGCCGCCCATGATGCCGACGCGCTTCGGGTCGGCGAGGCCCTCGGCGACAAGGAAGTCGATCGTCGCCGCGATGTCGCGCACCCCGTCGAAGCGCTTCGCGCCGTTGTCGAGGTTGACGAAGGTCTTGCCGAAGCCGGACGAGCCGCGGACGTTCGGCGCGAAGACCGCGATGCCCTGCGCGAGCAGCGCCTGGT
>CAYYVB010000417.1:0-2923 GCA_964475035.1 uncultured Opitutaceae bacterium
ATCTCCGCCATTGACGCTCCTTTTCGCCGGCGGTTTCCTCGGGACTCATGCCGCACCGGACCGGGAAACCTGAACTCAAGTTCAAGCGCATCGTGCTCAAGCTCAGCGGGGAAGTCCTCCGCGGCCGCGGCACCGAGCCCATCGACGCCGCCACGCTCGAGACGATGTGCGCCCAGGTGAAGGAGATCCACGACCTCGGCGTCCAGATCTGCGTGGTCATCGGCGGCGGCAACATCTACCGCGGCCTCCAAGGCGCCAAACGCGGCGTCGACCGCACCACGGGCGACTACATGGGCATGCTCGCCACCGTCATCAACGGCCTCGCCCTGATGGATTGCCTCGAAAAAATGGGCGTTTCCACGCGCGTCCAATCGGCCATCCCGATGAACCAGATCGCCGAGCCCTTCATCCTCCGTCGCGCCATGCGCCACCTGGAGAAGCGGCGCGTCGTCATCTTCGTCGCCGGCACGGGCAACCCGTATTTCTCGACCGACACCACCGCCGCCCTCCGCGCCTCCGAGATGCATGCCGACATCATCATGAAGGCCACCAAGGTCGACGGCATCTACGACAAGGATCCGAAGAAGCACGCCGACGCGGTCCGCTACGACGAACTCACCTTCATCGACGCCCTCAAGCAGCGCCTCAACGTCATGGATTCGACGGCGTTCTCGCTCTGTATGGACAACAACGTCCCGATCCTCGTGTTCGACCTCAACGACGTGCATGCCATCCGCAAGGCCGTCATGGGCGAAAAGGTCGGCACCTTGGTGCGCAACTGAGCGCTTCTGACAGCACCACTCGGGCGGCACATGGCGCCCATTGAGGCGAAAGGTTGAGGTTGAGGCTGGGCTCTGACGCCGGAAGACTCCGGCCGGTCGGTGACCCCGCCGACGCTCGACCCGCCCCACCCCATCATGTCCCGCCCGTTTCTCCGTTTGCTCGGCGCGCTCGGTTTCGCCGCCGCCCTTGTCCCGTCCTTCCTCGCCGCCGCGGAGCCGCCGCCGAACGTCGTGCTCATCGTCACCGACGACGCCGGCTACGGCGACTTCGGCTGCTACGGCGCGACCGACATCCGCACGCCGCACGTCGACCGCCTCGCCCGCGAGGGCGTGCGGCTGACGGATTTCTACGCCGCGCCGCAGTGCACGCCGACACGTGCCGCGCTCTTCACCGGCCGTTATCAGCAGCGCGTGCGCCTCGAGGCCGCGCTCGGCAGCGCCGGCCGATCGCTCGAGATGGGCCTGCCGGCCAACGGCCGCACGCTCCCGCAACTCCTCAAGAACCACGGCTACGCCACCGGCCTCGTCGGCAAATGGCACCTCGGCTACAAGCCCGAGTTCAGCCCGCAGGCGCACGGCTTCGACTACGCGTTCGCCTCGCAGAGCGGCTACATGGATTTCTACCATCACGTGCGCGCCGACGGGCAGAACGACCTCTTCGAGAACGGCGAGCCGGCGGCGACCGAGGGTTACGCGACCGATCTCTTCACGGAGCGGGCGGAGCGTTTCATCACGGAGCACGCCGCGCGGCCCTTCTTCCTCACCGTCACTTATACCGCGCCGCACTGGCCCTTCCAGCCGCCGGGAAAACCGTCGCGCGCGAAGAACAACGGCGCCTTCCAGCATCCCTCCGACGATCCGCCGGCGACGCGCGCCGACTACGCCGCGATGCTCGAGCAGGTCGACACCGGCATCGGCCGCCTCTTGGCCACGCTGGACCGCCTCGGGCTCGCGGAGAACACGCTCGTCATCTTCACCAACGACAACGGCGGCGAATGGCTCTCGCGCAACGCGCCGTTCTTCCACCGCAAGGGCACGCTGTGGGAGGGCGGCATCCGCGTGCCGGCCGTGTTCCGCTGGCCGGCCCGCCTGCCCGCCGGCCGCGTCGAGACGCAGCCGGGCATCACGATGGACCTCACCGCCACGATCCTCGCCGCCACCGGCGTGGCCTTGCCGCCGGGGACTCACCTCGACGGCCTCGACCTGCTGCCGATTCTCGCCGGTCGCGCTTCCGCGCCGGAGCGCGCGCTGTTCTGGCGTTTCGGCGGCCCAACTTACCGCAACCAGCGCGCCGTGCGTATGGGCGATTGGAAGCTGCTCATCGACTTCGGCGGATTCTCGCCGCAACTGCTCTTCAACCTGCGCGACGACCCCGGCGAACGGAACGACCTCGCGGCGCGCCACCCCGAGATCGTCGCCCGCCTCCGACCGCTGATCGACGCGTGGGAAAAGGAGGTCGAGGCCGACGCCACCGCCACGCTCGGACCGCCGCCCGCCGCCGCGCGCTGATCGACGCGGGCGCAATGCTCGTCATTGCCAAACGCGTCCGCGTTGCGCTACGTTTCCGCCCTTCCCAACCCGCATTCCGCAATCCACTCTCCGCAATCCGATGACTTCCCAAGTTCTCAACGACGCCCAGACCCGCATGAAGAAAGCCGTGGACCACACGCTCCACGAGTTCTCCACCATCCACACCGGCAAGGCTTCGCCGGCCATGGTCGAATCGGTCATGGTCGAGGCCTACGGCTCGATGATGCCGCTCAAGGGCTGCGCCGCCATCACGACGCCCGACCCGCGCATGATCCAGATCCAGCCCTGGGACAAGGGCCTCACGCGCGCGATCGAGAAGGCGCTCCAGATGGCCAACATCGGCATCAACCCGATCGTCGACGGCGCGCTCATCCGCCTCCCCTTCCCCGAGCTCTCGAAGGAGCGCCGCCAGGAATTCGTCAAGACCGCCCACCGCCTCGCCGAGGAGGGCCGCGTCGCCGTCCGCCACGTCCGCCGCGACGCGATGGAAGCCGCGAAGAAGCTCAAGAAGGACGGCAAGATTTCCGAGGACGACGAGAAGCGCCTTGAGAAGGACGTCCAGACCGCCACCGACAAGTCGATCAAGGACATCGACTCGCACCTCGCCCACA
>CAYYVB010000418.1:0-2918 GCA_964475035.1 uncultured Opitutaceae bacterium
GCCTCGGCCTGCTCGAGCGCGGCCTCGGCGGCGGGATCGTATTTGAACCGCTCGCGCCATTCCGGCGGCAGGTCGCGCAGCCGCAGCGAGGCCATGCCGCCGGCGTGCAGGATGACCAGGGTGCGGGCGTTGACCGAGCGCACCTTCACCTGCCGGTAGGTCGTGGGACCGACGGTGAGGGATTCGATGGCGGTGCCGGGGCCGTGGGTGGCCGGCTGGCTTTGCGCCGGCGACAGCGCCGGGGCCAGCATCAGGCCGCACAGCACAGCGAGCAGGCGTCGGATCGGCATCGGCATGATTTTCTCAAAGCAGAAATCCCCGCCGCGCGGAAGAAGACAATTCATCCTATTTTCCGAAATGGGTTAACCGCTAATCTACGCTAACGCCAGCCACCCAAGCCAAAAGACTTCACACAAAGCTCGCAAAGAACGCGAAGGATCCCAATTCCGAGTCTTTGCTAACTTCGCTATCTTGGTGTGAACTCAACCAGTGAAATGGCTTTGGTGTTGGTGAGTATTGGCGTGGTAAGCGGTAGTTTTTTTGACCACGGATATTCCTGATTACTCTGGATATGAGGGATCAGCGTAATCCGTATCTATCCGTGCGATCCGTGGTAAACCAAAACGTCCGAGAGCGGCATGGCTTTCGCCACGGGGATCAACGCATCCGCATGGCGATGAGGCGGGCGGACTCCGCTGGGGTGTGACGCTCGGTGTCGATCGTTAGGTCGGCGGGTGGCAGGACGGGCGTGGCGAAGGCGCCGCTGTCGCGCAGCCGGCGGTAGAGTTCGAGGTCGGTCAGCTTCCGGAAGCCCTGGCGCTGCTTCGAGTTGAGGCGGCCCTCGATGGCGGCTTCGCTGGCGATCAGCTGCGCGGAGAACAGGCGGACACCACGTCGCGGCAGGTCGGTGAACATCCAGTCGATGAAGGCCTGCGGCACGGTGTTCTCCGGGTTGAAGGTGAAGATAAGTTTCCGGCCCGGATCGCCGGCCGCGGCGGCGAAGTGCTCGCGCCAGCGCCGGTCGCGCTCGGCCACGAAGCCGGGAGTGCCGAAGGCGTGCGTCTTCAGCACCTCGTCCACGACGAGGTGGTTGTGATACAGCTCATGGCCGGTCAGCGCCGCCAGCTCCCGGGCGACGGTGTATTTGCCGGTGGCCGGCGCGCCGTGGATGAAGATGAATTGCACGGCAGGGAGCCAAGGAGAGATCGCGGAAACGCGGAAGGACAAAACTGGGCGATCCGCCCGCCCGTGATCAATCTGCCTGCTATCAAGCCACTACAAGGGCGAAGCAAAACCGATCCGGTTTCCGCTTGGATCACGGACTCTGAAATCGCGCATACCCCAAGGGCGGTTGCCCAGATCCATCACGATATCGGCACCCCTTGCGCGGCATGCTTTGTAGTAGTCCTCCACCCGAGTCATGTGGCAATAGACGACCGAAGGCCCGGAAGGGGCACCGTGGCCCGCGTCCTCTATCTGGATTTCGATGTCATCGAGAGCGACGCCCGCTCTCGACGCTGGCTCACCCCAAGTCCACGCAATCGTGAAGCCAAGCTTGTCTCTGTAATATTCGAGGGCGACTCCCAGGTTGTTGACGGCGAAAACTGGAAACACTCTTGTCACGCGCTTCATCGCAATTCCTGTCAGCCTGATGCTGTTGGCGTGAGGAGCGTCCGCAAGACCATCCGCGGGATCAGACTCACTTTCCGAGGCTCTGGCGCAGGTCGGCGAGCTGGCCGGCGGAGCCGAGCATCTTGTTCTTGTGGGCGATGAACTTCGCGTATTCGTCCATGAAGATCTTTCCGGGCGGACGGAAATCGAACTCCTTCGGGTTGTCGCGGAAGAACTCGCGGTGCACGCGGGTCCAGACGAGGCGGCCGTCGGTGTCGATGTTGATCTTGGTCACGCCGAGCTTGGCGGCGGGGAGGTACTCGTTCACGTCGACGCCCATCGAGTCCTTGATCTGGCCGCCGGCGGCGTTGATGCGCGCGACCTCGTCCTGGGGGACGCTGGAGCTGCCGTGCATGACGAGCGGGAAGCCCGGGAGGCGGTCCTGGATCTTCTTGAGCACGTCGAAGTGGAGGGACTGCTTGCCCTTGAACTTGAAGGCGCCGTGCGAGGTGCCGATGGCGCAGGCCAGGGAGTCGCAGCCGGTCTGCCGGACGAAGGCCTCGGCCTCGGCCGGGTCGGTGAGGCACGCGTGCCCCTCCTCGACCTTGATGTCCTCCTCGACGCCGCCGAGCATGCCGAGCTCGGCCTCGACGGAGATGCCCTTGGCGTGGGCGCGGTCGACGACGCGCTTGGTGATCTCGACGTTCTTGGCGAAGGGATCGTGCGAGGCGTCGATCATCACGGAGCTGAAGAAACCGGAGTCGATGCAGTCGTAGCAGGTGGCTTCGTCGCCGTGGTCGAGGTGGACGGCGAAGATGGCCTCGGGGAAGATGTCACCCGCCGCGCGGATGATGGCCTCGAGCATGCGCTTGTCGGTGTAGCTGCGCGCGCCCTTGGAGATCTGGATGATGAAGGGAGCCTTCGACTCGATGCAGCCGCGGAACAGGCCCATGGCCTGCTCGGCGTTGTTGATGTTGTAGGCGCCGACGGCGTATTTGCCATAGGCGTGTTTGAACAGCTGGGCGGTGGTGACGATCATGGCGAGAGGCTGCAACTTTCCCGCGCCGCGCGAAAAGCGACAAGACTATTGTGTGTGTCACTCAGCCGCGCGGCGGCGTCGCCTCGGCCGCGGGCGCGGTGCGCCGGCCGCGGGACTCGCGCATCAGTTGACCGAGGTCGGCCTGGGCCTTCTGTTCGGCGCGCTTTACCTGTGGAGCGGCAATATCGCGGTGCCCATGATCGCCCATGCCACGTATGACTTCGTGGCGCTTTGCTGCGTATATCGCGCCACTATACCGCCGTCGGAG
>CAYYVB010000419.1:0-2897 GCA_964475035.1 uncultured Opitutaceae bacterium
CATCGCGCTCGAGATCCCGGTCTGGGATCCGTCGATCTGCATTCAGTGCAACAAGTGCGTGATGGTCTGCCCGCACGCCGCCATCCGTTGCGCCGCGTTCCCGGACTCCGCCAAGGCGGATTCGCCCGAGACGTTCAAGAGCACCAAGCTCAAGAGCACCGCCGCGCCCGACCACCAATTCACGATCCAGGTCGCGCCCGAGGACTGCACAGGCTGCACGCTCTGCCACAAGGTCTGTCCGGCAAAGGACAAGACCAACCTCAGTCGCAAAGCGCTCATGATGGCGCCGATCGAGCCGCTTGTCGCAGCGGAACGGAAGAACTTCGAGTTCTTCCAACAGCTCCCGCCGCCACCCGCCGCCCTGCTGGAGGATACGGTCAAGGGCACGCAATTCCGCGAGCCGCTGATCGAGTTCTCCGGCGCCTGCACCGGTTGCGGCGAGACGCCCTACCTGAAGCTGCTCACGCAGCTCTTCGGCGACCGTCTCCTGATCGCCAACGCCACCGGTTGCTCCTCGATCTACGGCGGCAACCTGCCCACCACGCCCTACACGACCAACCGCGACGGCCGTGGCCCGGCGTGGTCGAACTCGCTCTTCGAGGACAACGCGGAATACGGCCTCGGCATTCGCGCCGGCGTCGACCAGCTCGCTGTCCAGTCCCGCCAACTCCTCCAGGAACTCGCCTCGCAGCTCCCCGGTGACGTCGTGACCGGCATCACCGGCGCCGACCAGCAGAGTGACGCCGGTCTCGCCCTCGCCCGCGGCCACGTCGCCACGCTGAAGCAGCTCCTCCCCGCCCTCGCGACCGATGAGCGGGCCAAGCGCCTGCTCGAACTCGCCGACTACCTCGTGCAAAAATCCGTCTGGATCGTCGGCGGTGACGGCTGGGCCTACGACATCGGTTTCGGCGGCCTCGACCACGTCCTCGCGAGCGGCCGCAAGGTCAACATCCTCGTCCTCGACACCGAGGTCTATTCCAACACCGGCGGCCAGCGCTCGAAATCCACGCCGCTTGGCGCCGTGGCGAAGTTCTCCGCCGCCGGCAAGGATACCGACAAGAAGGACCTCGCGCAGATGGCCGCACACTACGGCCATGTCTATGTCGCCCGCGTGGCGATGGGCGCAAAGGACAGCCAGACCGTGCAGGCCTTCCTCGAGGCGGAGCGCCACCCAGGCCCCTCGCTCATCATCGCCTACTCGCACTGCATCGCGCACGGCTACTCGCTGAGCAACGGCCTCGACCAGCAGAAGCTCGCGGTCGACACGGGTTACTGGCCGCTCTTCCGCCACGACCCCGAACGCGCGGCCAAAGGCCAGGCGATTGACGTGCTCGACTCGGCGGCCCCGAAGCAGCCGCTCAGCGCCTACACGCGCAACGAGCTCCGTTACCAAGTGCTCTTCAAGGCCAACCCCGAACGCGCGGCCATGCTCGCCGAGCAGGCCCAGAAGGCCGTCAACAAGCGCGTGGCAAGTTACCAGCAGCTCGCTGCCAACGCCGCTCCGCCCAAGCCGGCCGCTCCCGCCGCGGAAACCAAGCCCGCCAACTGAGGAACCCCAGCCATGAACCTCGCCACCAAATACCTCGGCCTCGACCTGAAATCCCCGATCATGCCGGGCGCCTCGCCGCTGGCCAACCGGCTCGACAACATCCGCCGCCTGGAGGATGCCGGCGCCGCGGCCATCGTGCTGCACTCGCTCTTCGCGGAACAGATCGACGGCAACATCACCGCGGTCTCGCGCCACATCGAGCGCTGGCAGGACAACTTCGCCGAGGCCACGTCCTTCTTCCCGCAGAACGACGACTACCTGCTCGGGCCGGACGAATACCTCGGCCGCATCACCGCGATCAAGGCCGCCACCAGCCTGCCCGTCATCGCCTCGCTCAACGGCACGCACCTCGGATCGTGGACCGACTACGCGCGCCTGATGGAAAAAGCCGGCGCCGACGCCCTCGAGCTCAACACCTACTTCCTCGCCACCCGGCGGGACGAATCGGGTGCCGAGGTCGAGGCCCGCGTGCTCGACATCGCCCGCGCCGTGCGCGCCTCGGTGCGCATCCCGATCGCGGTGAAACTCTCGCCCTTCTTCACCTCCGTCGTGCACCTGACGGGGCAATTGGAGGACGCCGGCATCAACGGCGTCGTGCTTTTCAACCGCATCTTCCAACCCGAGATCGACATCGAGACCTTCGACGTCGTGCCCAAACTCGGCCTCTCCTCGCCCGAGGACCTGCGCCTGCGTCTGCGCGCACTCGCGCTGCTGCGCGACCAAGTGAAGCTGAGCCTCGGGTGCTCCGGCGGCGTGCACAGCGCCGCCGAGGTCGTGAAGGCCCTGCTCGCCGGCGCCGACGCCGTGCAAGTGGTCGCCGCCCTGCTGAGGGACGGACCCGACACGCTCGGCAACATCCTGACGGAGCTGAAGCTCTGGATGGAAAAATTCGAATACACGTCCGTCGCCGAGATGCGCGGCGCGCTCAGCCTGCGCAACTGCCCCGACCCCGAGGCCTACGAACGCGGCAACTACCTTCGCTCGCTCCAGCTTTGGCGGGAGTGAGTCTGGGGCTCTAGCCCATGTCGACGACCCGCGCGATACAGCGCGGGTCGTTTACTTGAGCGGCAATAATCGCACCGCAACGAAGACTCGGGCCGCCATATCACTCCAGCCTGCATTCGACGGCTTCCGATTTGGCTGCACTCTGGAGTTTAAGGTCTGCCGATGGTGAATGGGTTTGTTACCCAAATGCGATCGGCTCATTCCAACGGCAGCCCAGATTGGCGGATCCAAGCAAAGCCGGCGACAGAGGATGAGGGTCCGCGCGCAAAGATTAGCCGGCGCATTCCCAAATGGTCGGGGCGGTGAGATTCGAACTCACGACCTCTACGTCCCGAACGTAGCG
>CAYYVB010000420.1:0-2885 GCA_964475035.1 uncultured Opitutaceae bacterium
TCCGAACACCTGTTACCCTTGTCTTCGGTCCAAAGAGCGGTCAACGCGTTCCACCTGAGCACGCATCCATGAAGCCCTCCGAGCGCCTCGTCTCCCTTGATGCGTTCCGCGGCGCGACGATCGCGGCGATGCTGCTCGTCAACAATCCGGGTTCATGGAGCGCAGTCTACCCGCCGCTCCTCCACGCGCCTTGGCACGGCTGGACTTTCACGGACCTGATTTTCCCCGCATTCCTTTGGATCATGGGCGTGTCGCTCACGCTCTCCACCGCGCGGCGCGTCGAAAGCGGCGCGGATCGGACGGCGTTGTTGCGGCATGTGGTCCAGCGTTCGGCGGTCATTCTCGCGCTGGGATTGCTGCTGAACGCCTTCCCGTTCGGTCTCCTGCCGGCGCATCAGTTCTCGCTCGAAACTTTGCGCTGGCCCGGCGTGTTGCAACGCATCGCGCTCTGCTTCGCGGCGGCGGGGGCAATTTTCCTGTTCACCGGCTGGCGCGGGCAACTCGCTTGGGCGATGGGTTTGTTGTTCGGCTACTGGGCGCTGCTGACGTGGGTGCCGGTGCCTGGCTACGGCGCCGGTGTGCTCGAGCCGCAGGGCAACCTCGCGTGGTGGATCGATTCGCACGTGCTCGCTGGGCACACGTGGAGTGGCGCGCCGGCGCCCGGCTTCGACCCCGAGGGGCTGCTCTCGACGCTGCCGGCGATCGCGACCGTGCTCTGCGGCGCGCTCGCGGGACATTGGCTGCGCGGCGCGCGCCAGGCGGCCCGATTGTCCGCGGGATTGGTGGTCGCGGGCGCCGCGCTGCTGGCGGTCGGCGCGGTGTGGGATCTGGTTTTCCCCATCAACAAGAGCCTGTGGACGTCGTCCTACGTCGTGTTCATGGCGGGTTGGTCGGCGCTGTTGTTCGGAGTTTTTCACTGGCTGATCGATGTGCGCGCGCGAAGCGGTTGGGCGCAGCCGCTCGTGTGGTATGGGATGAACGCGCTCGCGCTCTTCGTGCTGGCAGGCGTCGTCGGGCGACTGCTCGGGCTGCTGCGTTGGACCGACGCGGCGGGCGCGACGGTGACGCTGAAGGGTTGGCTGCACGGCGCGCTCTTCGCGTCGTGGCTGAGTCCGATCAACGCGTCGCTCGCCTTCGCGCTGAGCTTCGTGCTCGTTTTCCTCGCGATCGCGTGGGCGATGTGGCGGAAGAAGTGGTTCGTGAAAGTCTGAGGGCGCTCAAAACGCCGCGCTCTTCACGAACTCATCAGGCGCGTAGCGCCGGAAGGCCTCGATCGCCTCGTATTCCGCAAGGCCGAGAGCGTTGTAGGCCTGCGCGAGTCGGCGGCTGCGGTCCTCGGTGCGTTGCCAGAATTCGCGGCGATCCTCGCCGAGGAAGAGCGCTTGGTCCTTCTGCGTCTCGTGCCGGAAGATCGCGCGCCGGCGGCGCAGGACTTCCTGCGGGCTGAGCGGCACGGCGAGGTCGATTTCGTCGAGCGGCCACTCGGCCCATGCGCCGCGATAGAGCCAGAGTTCGGTTTGACTGAACCAGGCCGACCGCTCCGCGGCGGCCCGGGCAAGCGCGTCGCGCAAGACGTGGAGGCAAAGGCGGTGCGTGCCATGCGGGTCGTCGAGGTCTCCGGCGGCGTAGACCAGGTGCGGTTGCACGCGATCGAGGAGGGCGCGGAGACGGGCGACATCCTCGGCTCCGTAGTGGCGGCTGCGCGGCGCGGCGTTGTAGAACGGCAGGTCGAGGAAGTGCACCTGCTTTTCCGGCACGCCGCAGACGCGGGCGGCGGACATGGCTTCGTGGCGCCGGATCAGCCCTTTCCACGCGTCAAGCTCGCGTGACGCGGGCGCGTTGCCGTTCGTGAGCGCCTGGCAAAGTTCCGCGAGGCGGGCCGACAGCTGGGCGTCGGCGAGGCCGCTGTCACGCACGAAGGCGAGTTTGCTCCATACGACCTCGTCGGAGACGGCATTGGCGCCGGATACCTCGTAGGCGATGTGGGCTTCGTGGCCATGGTCGACCAGCCGGCAGAGCGTGCCGCCCATGGAAATGACGTCATCGTCGGGATGCGGCGACAGGACGAGCACGCGCTTCGGAAAAACCTCCGCGGATTTCGCGCGCAAAGGACGCACGGGTGCGGCGCCGGGACGGGCCTTGCGGGGATCGCGCCCGCCGGGCCAGCCGGTGATCGTGTCCTGCATTTGGTAGAAACCGACGAGGTTCGCCTCGTAGGCGGAACCGTGCGTGCGGAGCAGGTCTTGCAGGCCGGCCTCGTTGTAGTCGTCGTCGGTGAGCTTGAGGATCGGCTTCTGGCGGAGTTGCGAGAGCCAGAGGATGGCGCGGCGCGTCATGCGCTCATCCCACGCGAGGCCCTGTTCCTCGAGCGGGCCGAGCATCCACGGCGTGCGATGGCGGGTGAGCGAACCGGCCGCGGCGGCATCGAGCACGAATACGGCGTTCGGGTGCTCCTGCAGAAACGAGGCGGTCACATGTGAACTGACCTCCCCCTCGACTGCGGCGCGCACGATGTCGGCCTTGTGCTGGCCCCACGCCATGAGGATGAGGCGACGGGCGCCGAGGATGGACTTCACTCCCATGGTGATCGCGTGGCGCGGCGTGGCATCGTCGCCGCCAAAATCGCCCGCGGCGTCGCGACGCGTCAGCGGGTCGAGGGCGACGAGGCGGGTGAGAGAGTGGCGCGGGCTGCCCGGCTCGTTGAAGCCGATGTGGCCCGTGCGGCCGATGCCGAGGAGTTGCAAGTCGAGGCCGCCCGCGGCGCGCATCGCTTCCTCATAGGCGGCGCAATGCGCATCGACGTCGGCCTTCGGCACCGTGCCCGACGGCACGTGCGTGCGCGCGGGGTCGATGTCGATGTGGTCGAACAGGTGGTGCTGCATGAA
>CAYYVB010000421.1:0-2883 GCA_964475035.1 uncultured Opitutaceae bacterium
AAAGTGTCACCCATCAAAGGCCAAAAGTGTCACCCATCAGAGGCCACGTGCCTCCTGACCCCGCCTTTTTCGTTGTTCGCATCACGATCGCGGCGGGTTTCAGCACCTCCGCCCTGCGGCAGTCAGATTCACGCCTTCGTCACCGCGTTCCGCCGGACGGCATTGCCTTCGCGTTCGGCACCGCTTTGCTGACGGGCGATGAAATTACGTTCGTCCCTGCTCGCCGCGGTGTGCGCGGCTGTGTTCGCCGCCACTGCGTCGGCCGGTCAGTTGCTCTGGGGGCCGATGCTCGGCTACCGGGCCCATCGCGAGGTGTTCCTCTCGCTCGAGGTGAAGGAGGCGCGGAGCGTCACGCTAGAGTTCTGGCTCGCGGGCAAACCCGAGACCAAGCGCACGCTGACACAGACAGATCTGCCCGTGAACCCCGCCGGCGGCCAGATCGTGCAGTTCCGCCCCGGGATGCTCGAGATGGGCGCCGACTACGAATACGCCGTGAGCATCGACGGTGAGGCGATCGCCACGAAGGCGCCGGCGAAATTCAAGACCACCACCCTCTGGGAATGGCGCACGCCGCCGCCGGATTTCACCTTCCTCCTCGGCTCCTGCCTCTTCGTCAACGAGCCGCGCTACGACCGTCCGGGCGAAGGCTATGGGAAGACCCTGCGCACCCTCGAACTCGCCGCCGAGACCGGCGCCGACTTCATGATCTGGCTCGGCGACAACTGGTATTACCGCGAGGTCGACTGGACCTCCGTCAGCGGCCTCTGGCACCGCGTCCAGCACGACCGCTCCATCCCTGAGATCCAGAAGCTCCTCGGCGTGATGCACCACTACGCCACGTGGGACGACCACGACTACGGTCCCAACGACCCGAATTGGTCCTACGAGTTCAAGGACGTTACGCTCGGCATTTTCCAAGCCTACTGGGGTAACCCCACCTACGGCTCGCGCGAGCTGCCCGGCGTGCACACCAAGTGGACCTGGGGCGACGCCGCTTTCATCCTCATGGACGGCTACTTTTACCGCGACGATGCCGCGCTCAATCAGGACACCACCGACAAGCGCATCTGGGGCGAGCGCCAGCTCGAGTGGTTGAAGCAATCCCTCCTGCAAGCCTCCGAGTCCGGCCACTACACCTTCAAGTTCGTCGGCACCGGCACCCAGATTCTCCAGACCGCCGTTTCCGGCTCCAGCCACCAGGAATACCGCCGCGAGCGCGAGGAGCTTCTGCAGTTCATCGCCGACAACAACATCACCGGCGTGGTCTTTCTCACGGGCGACGTCCACCACAGCGGCATCAATCGCCGCCGGCTCGGACCGAACGGCCCGTGGATCTATGAGATCACCTCCTCCCCGCTCGCCGCCGGCTCGTGGAACGTCGAGGCCAGTCCCAAGGCCGCCGACCGCACCGTCATCAAGGATACGCTCGTCGGCGACCAGAACTTCGTGCAGGTCCGCGTCACCGGCGAAGGCGCCGAGCGTGCGCTTTTCGTCACCAGCACAGACAAGCAGGGCGTGCAGCGCTTTGAGCACACGATCAAGGCCACCGACCTCGGCTACGTCCCACCCCGCCGCAGCTCGTCGCGCGCAGCCACGCCCCCGCCAACGCCAGCGCCACAGCCGGCGAAGCAACCCTGAACAGGCCGCCGAGCCTGCCCGCCAGATTAACCTCGCCGAAGTCAGCGGCGGGGTTATTTTTTTGCGGGCAAAACACCTCGCATGGAGACCAAGACCCAAATCGTCCAGGACTGGCTGCCCCGCTATACCGGCGTCCCGCTGAAGGACTTCGGAAAATACGTCCTCCTCACCAATTTCGACCGCTACGTCGAACTCTTCGCCGAGTGGCACAACGTGCCCGTCATCGGGCGCGACAAGCCCATGACCAGCGCCACCGCAGGCGACATCACCATCATCAACTTCGGCATGGGCTCCGCCACCGCCGCCACGGTGATGGACCTCCTCACCGCGATCGATCCCGCCGCCGTGCTCTTCCTCGGCAAATGCGGCGGCCTCAAGCACCGTGCCAAGGTCGGCAACCTCATCCTCCCCATCGCCGCCGTCCGTGGCGAAGGCACGAGCAATGACTACTTCCCTCCCGAGGTCCCCGCGCTCCCGTCATTCGCCCTCCAGAAAGCCATTTCCACCACCATCCGCGACCACGGCCAGGACTACTGGACCGGCACCGTCTACACCACCAACCGCCGTGTCTGGGAGCACGACGCCGATTTTAAAAAATACCTCGCCAAGCTCCGCGTCATGGCGATCGACATGGAAACCGCGACGGTCTTCATCACCGGTTTCGCGAACGAAATCCCGACCGGCGCCCTGCTCCTCGTCTCCGACGAACCGATGACCCCCGAAGGCGTGAAGACCAGCGAGAGCGACCGCAAAGTCGACGACTCCCACATCGCCAGCCACATCCGCATCGGCATCGATTCTTTGAAGCAGCTCATCAACAAGGGCCTCACGGTGAAACACCTGAAATTCTGAGTGCGGCTCGCCGCGGCGCACGCTCGTCTCGCGCCCGCGCAGTCCGCCCCACCCCTTTGATTCCGTCATGCTCGTCCGCCTCAAAGGTGCCATTTCGAACTGCTACCTGCTCCTCGGCGAACGGCCCGTGCTCGTCGACACCGGTGCGCCAGGCGACTTTCCGCGTATCCTTGCCGGCCTGAAGGCACACGGCGTCGAGCCGCGCTCGCTCGCCCTCATCCTCCTTACGCACGGCCACAGCGACCACGCCGGCTGCGCCGCCGAACTCCGCGCCCGCAGCGGCCGCCCCGTCGCCATCCACGCCGCCGACGCTGAACTCGCACGCAGCGGGCAAAGCGGCGTGCTCGCCGCCCAGACCGACCTCGGCCGCCTCATCCGCCCCTTCGTCAACGA
>CAYYVB010000422.1:0-2864 GCA_964475035.1 uncultured Opitutaceae bacterium
CGTTTTGGACGCTTAGCTCAGTTGGTTAGAGCACGTGCTTCACACGCACGGGGTCACTGGTTCGAGTCCAGTAGCGTCCACCATCCTCCTCCGCCTTGGTCATTGGCGGGCTGTGTCCCAAGCCAGAGGTGAGCACGATAACCGGCTGGGTTTTGTTGCATGATGTTTGCTACTAGACAACGACTGCGCAGGAAGGGGCTTTGTCTCCCGCGCGGTTATCTGCGTCACTCCGGTCGGCTAGGCAGGAGGTAATGCAGAGTAGGTCCGATGGATTCCGTCGGCCGAGCCCGAACCAAGTCGCCCGCTCTCTCGAATCCGGAGAACCCGCGCGCCAACCCTGAATCTCATGCCCACACCGACCCTCAGTCGCGAAGAATACCAAGCCCTGGTGGAGCAGTCGCCGGTGTTGATCTGGCGCTCGGACCTCACGATGGGCTGCGACTACTTCAACCAGCAATGGCTGGCCTTCACCGGTCGGACCTATGAGGAGGAATTCGGCAACGGCTGGGCCGAGGCCGTGCATCCCGACGATTATTCCCGCTGTCTTGCCATCTACACCGAGGCGTTCAAGCGGCGGGAAATTTTCGAGATGGAATACCGGTTGCGGCGCCACGACGGAGTTTACCGCTGGATCTTCGACCGCGGAGTGCCCTTCAACGGACCGACGGGCGAGTTCGCGGGCTACATCGGCAGCTGCAACGACATCACCGAGCGCGTCGAAGCCCGGGCGAAGGAAGTCGAACTCAACCTGCTGCGGGGGCTCGTCCCGATTTGTGCGTGGTGCAAGAAAGTGCGCGATGACGCCGGCTACTGGGAGCAAGTCGAGGAATACGTCTCGACCCACTCAGCGCTGCGATTCACCCACGGCATGTGCCCGACCTGCTACCAGCAGAGAATCCAGGGCTGAGGCACGGCCAAGGTGCGGGCGGGTAGCGCCGGTCACAGCTCTGAACCTGAATCAGAAACTCATTTCCGGCAGGGTGGCGTGGGCGACTTCGTCGAGGGTCGTCATCCCGAGCAGCGCTTTTTTCAAGCCGTCGTAGCGGAGACTTTGGTAACCGGTGCGGCGCGCTTCGGCGAGCAGCTGCATCGCCGGCGCGCCCTGGCTGATGAGGTCGCGCAGCGTCCCCGACACCTCGAGGAATTCGTGCAGGCCGATGCGGCCGCTGAAGCCCGTGCCATGGCATTTGGCGCAGCCCTTGCCGCGGTGGAGCTGGGTCGGCGCGATCGTCTCGGGCAGGAAGAAGGGCTCCAACTCCTCGCGGCTGGCGACATACGATTCCTTGCAGGCGGGGCAGATGCGGCGCACGAGTCGTTGCGAGAGGACGCCCATCATGGTGGGCGCGACCAGGTAGGGCTCTACGCCCAGCTCGACCAAGCGGCTGACCGCCTCGATGGAGTTGTTCGTGTGCAGACTCGTCATCACGAGATGGCCGGTCAGCGCGGCCTCGGTCGCGATGCGGGCGGTCTCCAAGTCGCGGATCTCGCCGATGAGGATCACATCCGGATCCTGCCGGAGGATGCTGCGCAGGATGCGGCCGAAGGTCAGGCCGATCGCGGCGTTCACCGGGTGTTGGCTGATGCCGGAAAGGCGGATCTCGACCGGGTCCTCGATACTGACAAGGTTGATGTCGGGACGGCTGATCTCGGAGAGGCAGGCGTAGAGGGTGGTGGTCTTGCCGCTGCCGGTGGGGCCGCAGACGATCAGCATGCCGTTGGGGTGCAGCACGACGCGACGCAGCGCTTGTCGCACGGAGTCGGCGAGGCCGAGCATGCCGAGATGCGGCGTGGCGCTGGGACCGAGCGGGGTGCCGAGCAGACGGATGACGCATTTCTCACCGTAGATCGTGGGCAGCGTCGAAGCGCGGAATGCCGGGCGCCGCCCGCCGAAGTTAATCTCGAACGCGCCGTCCTGCGGCAGGCGCGACTGGGCGACGTCGAGGTCAGAGAGGACTTTCAGGCGCACCACCAGCGCGTCGTGCACGGCGCGGGGCAACTCGAGCATCGGCGTCATGTCGCCGTCGATGCGGAAGCGCACGCGTGCCTCGTCCGGTCCGGGTTCGAGGTGGATGTCGGAGGCGCGGCGGCGAAACGCGGTGAAGATGATGCTGTTGAACAGCGCCTGGACCGGCTGGCTGCGCACCAATTCGGCGGCGTCGGTTGCGTGCCTGATTTCGCGTCCCCCGGGTAGCGCGGGTAATTCGTCGCAGACGCGCTCGAGGGAGCTGCTGAGCTGGCGGTCGTTGCCGAAGAGCAGCTCCAAGCTGGCTTCGATCTCGTCCGGATGGGAAAAGACAGGGCTGACTTCGCGCCCCAGCACCTTGCGCAGGGACTCCACGAGAGTGGGATTGCTCGGGTCCGAGAAACCCACGGTCGCTCCGTCGGCCGCGGTGCTCAGCACCACCGCCCCTGCCTGCCGGGCGATAGCGCCGGGCAGTTGGTGGGCGGGATCGGCCGGCAACTCCACGTTGAAAGGGTTCACGTAGGCGACGCCGAGCGAGTCCGCCCACAGCTGGCAGAGCCGGGCATGCGAGAGGAGGGAACGGTTGCCAATCTCGCGGAGGATGTTGAGTGGTTGCTCGCGATGCCGTTCCGCCAGTTGATCGAGCCAGGCTGCGTGGCCGGGCAGCAGGCGACGCACGGCCGCCAGGAATTGTTCGAGCGGGGTCATCGGTTGGAGCGCGAATCGCCGCTGCGGGGTGTCTTGCGGAAGCGTGCCGCGATCTCGCTTTGCTTCAACAGCCGCCGCACCCCCGTGTCGGAGGTGAAGTCCGCCTTGGCCTCGGCCAGGGTGGCGGCGAGGTCATAGCGAACGTGCAGCGAGTCCGCCGGGGATTTGGTGCGTGCGTTGCTCACGCCGTTGG
>CAYYVB010000423.1:0-2852 GCA_964475035.1 uncultured Opitutaceae bacterium
GCGCAGACGCCGGCCCAGCGGCGCGACCACTCGCGTCTGCTCGTCGTGCATCGCGAAGAGCGGCGGATCGAGCACCGGCAATTCCGCGAGATCGGCGACTACCTCCGCGCAGGCGACACGCTGTTCCGCAACAATGCCGCCGTCCTCCCCGCGCGCCTGCACGCTCGCCGGCCGACCGGCGGCGCGGTCGAATGCCTGTTACTGCGCCCGGCCGCCACGGCGGGCGAATGGTGGTGCCTGTTGCGTCCGGGGAGAAAGCTGCCGCCGGGCGAAACCTTCGGCGTGCCGGACCTATTCACGGCGACGGTGCGCGAGAAGGCTGAGGACGGCACGTTTCGCGTCGCCTTTGCAGGCGCGGACGGCGCCGACATCCTCGCGATCGCGCAGCGCATCGGCGAGATGCCGTTGCCGCCCTACATCGTGGCGCGCGACGACGATGCGATGAAGGCGCTCGATCGCGAACGCTACCAAACCGTCTATGCCGCGCCGGAGAAACCCGTCGCCGCCGCCGCGCCGACGGCCGGCCTGCATTTCACGCCGGAGCTGCTGGCGCAGCTCGGCGCCGCGGGCGTGCGCTGCGCGGATGTGACGCTGCACGTCGGCCTCGGGACGTTCCGTCCGATCGCGACCGAACGCATCGAGGACCACGTCATCCACCGCGAAGTCTACGAGGTCCCCGCCGCCACCCAGGCCGCGCTCTTCGCGTCGACCGGTCGTCGCGTCGTCGTCGGCACGACCTCGTTGCGCACGCTCGAGGATTTCCGCCGCAAGCACGCCGCCCCGACCGGGGCCGATGTCTATGACGAGGCGGCGCTGTTCATCTACCCGCCGGCCGATTTTCTCGCGGCGGATGCGTTGATCACAAATTTCCACCAGCCCCGCTCCACCCTGCTCTGCCTCGTGTCGGCGTTCCTCGCACCCGGCTCGACCGACGGCATCGCTTGGTTAAAGGAGATTTACGCCGAGGCCGTCGCGCGCGATTACCGGTTTTTCAGCTACGGCGACGCCATGCTGATCCTCTGAGGAAATATCGGTTGCAACTGCAACCAACCTGCCTTCCTTCCGTCGCTCACCTACCCCGCCATGCGTCGACTCCTGCAACTCTGTGCTCTCCTGCTCGCCCTCGGCACCGCCGGCTTTTGGGCGGCGAAGGGCGCGCACCGCGGCTGGAGCCAGCATCGCGTGCCCGTGAAGCAGGTCGACGAGATCACCGGGCTCGAGCACATCACCTACGAGGACCGTTACGTGCCCGGCATCGAGGTCCTCGCCGGCGGACTCGGCCTCGCGGGCCTGCTCGGTGTCGTCTCCCTTTTCATTTCCCGACCCAAAAACATAACCTCCGCATGAAAAAACACCTCCTGACCACGCTCCTCAGCCTCACCGCCGCCACCGCGCTCGTCGCGGCCCCGCGCGCCTTCGACTTCAAGGACCCGAAGGGCGTCAACGCGATCCAGTTCCACCTCGACTCGCTGCTCGAGCCGATCTCCGGCACCGCCGGCGGCGTCGCCGGAACGGTCAACTTCGATGCCGAGAATCCCGGCGCCACCACCGGCACCATCACCGTCGCCGCCGCCTCGCTCACCGTCTCCAACGCCACGATGACCGAGCATCTCCACAGCCCCAACTGGCTCGACGTCGCCGCGAACCCCGAGATCAAGTTCGAGGTCAGCTCGCTCAGCGACGTCAAGACCAGCGGCAACGACACCACCGCGACCGCGCACGGCAAGTTCACCCTCAAGGGCGTGACCAAGGACATCTCCGTCCCGGTGAAACTCACCTACCTCGCCGGCGCCCTCGAGAAGCGCACCCGCCCCGGCAACAAGGGCGATCTCCTCGTCATCCGCGGCGAGTTCACCATCAACCGCGGCGATTACGGCATCCAGCCCGGCAAGAACGAGGACAAGGTCAACCCCGAGGTGAAGCTCACGCTCGGCATCGTCGGCAGCGCCCCGGCCGCCTGAGTTTTCGGTTTCTCCGCTCTTTCCCAAGGACGGCCGCGAGGCCGTCCTTTCTTTTTGCCCGCGTCTTGCTACCTTGCCTCGCGTGACCGCCGACGAACTCCAACACCTGATCGACGACGCGACCTTCGATTTCACGATGGGCGAAAACGACGACGCCCTCGCCAAGCTCGCCCGCGCCACCGCCGCCGCGCCCGACTCGTTCGCCGCCTGGCACGCCACCGCCGAGGTCAATTTCAACCTCCGCCGTTACGACGACGCCCTCGCCGCCGCCGAGCAGGCCCACCGCCTCCGCCCGGACGACCTGTTCATCAACACGACCCTCTCGCGCGTCTGGATGGAGAAAGGCGACAAAGCCAAGGCCGAACACTTCGGCGCGCAGGCCAAAATCGCCAGTTGGAAGGAGCAATTGCGCAATCCAAGTGCATCAACGGAAGGCATTTCCGGCTGAACGGACGCCCCGATTGACACCCGGAGCCGCCGCCACCTAGCCTCCGCGCCCTATGGATCGTCCCGTCTACCTGCTCGAATTCGAGAAGCCCCTCCGCGAACTCGAGAAGCAGCTCGATGCCCTGCACCAGCAGTCGCTCGAAAACAATATCGACATGTCCACCGAGCTCAAAGCCATCGAGGCCAAGCTCGAGACGGAGCGCCGCGCGATCTACTCCAATCTCACGCCCTGGCAGCGCGTCCAGGTCGCCCGCCACCCGAAGCGCCCCTACGCGCTCGATTACGTCGCCCGCATCTGCACGGACTTCCAGGAACTCCACGGCGACCGCCAGTTCAAGGACGACCAAGCCCTCATCGGCGGCACCGCCTTCTTCGAGGGCCGCGCCGTGATGATCATCGCCCAGCAGAAGGGCCGCGACACGAAGGAAAACATCCTCCGCAACT
>CAYYVB010000424.1:0-2847 GCA_964475035.1 uncultured Opitutaceae bacterium
TTCGGCGCGCGCTTGCGTGATCGGTTTGCCCATTTCCGTCGTGATCAGCGCGGCGAAGCTGTCCGCGTCGCGCCGCAACTCGCGCGCCACGGCGCGCAGGTGTCGCGCCCGGGCGGCGAAGCTCAACCCGCGCCACGCCGCGAAGGCACGGTCGGCCTGCGCGAGCGTTCGCTCCACCTCGCGCACGGAATGCGGGCGATAGGTGCGGAGCGGCCGGCCGGTGGCGGGGTTGTGCGTGGCGAAGGACATCGCGTCACCATCGCCGCGGAGACGAGGGGTTGTCGACGGACAATCGCCACGTGAGCGGCACAGCGCGCGGGAATTGCGGGCGGCTGTTAATCGTGCGGCCTCGCCGGCGCGCGTCAGCTTTGGAGGTAGCGCGCGAGTTGCGTCCGGAGTTTTTCACGGGCGCGGTAGAGACGGGTTTCCACGGCCTTCGGCGTGGCGCCGACGATGCTGGCGATCTCGGCGTGCGGGAGATGCTGGAATTCGGCGAGCACGACCGCTTCGCGCAGCTCGAAGGGCAGGGCGGCGACGGCGGCGCGCACCGCGGCGGCGGCTTCGGCCTCGGTGGCGGCGCTGCCGGGATTCTGCGCCGTGGCCGGCTCGGGCGCCTCCTCGAGCGGCGCCGTGGGGCGTCTGCGCCGGCGGCGGAGGTGGTCGCGGGCGAGGTTGAGCGCGATCTGGAACATCCAGGTGGAGAACTTCGCGCCGGCCCGGTAGCGGGCGCGGTGGCGATACACGCGGACGAAGGTTTCCTGCGCGAGGTCGAGCGCGTCCTGTTCGTCGTGGAGCGAGCGGAAGAGAAAGCTGCGCAGCGGGATCTGCCAGCGATTCATCAGCCGGTTCAACGCGAGGTCGTCGCCCGTTTGCAGGGCGATCATCGCGGCCTCGTCGGTCTCTGGGGTGCCGGGCGTCATTTCAGCCCGAACGGAGCCTGATGCTGGTGGCGCGCGATGCGCGGTTCGACGAGTTGGAGAAAGCGCCGGGCGTGTCGCTCGGGCATGCAGGCCGCGACTTCACGGACGTGTTGCAAGGTGGCTTCCTGGCAGACGCGCTCGAGGCGGGCAACCTCGGCGCGGAGTCCGGTGTCCTGCGGATCGGCGGCCAGTCGCTCGCGCGCGGCGATGATGGCGGCGCAGTGGTCCGAGCAGATCGGAATGTAATCGAGATGGATCTTTTCGATCCGGGCGGCCTGCGCGGGCGTGAGTTGGAACTCACGCGTGAGCCACGCAATCTGGTCCTCGTCTGCCGGCGCCGGCGGCGTGAACAGGCGGGTGACGCCGTAGGCGACGGCTCCGGCCACGATCACGACGAGCGCAAGCAGCAGGAGGCGCTTGGTCATGGTCCGTGGTCGCCGTGCTCGGCCATCAGCACGGGGTCGATGGTGCGGACGTAGTAATCGGCCATGCGTTCGGCGTGCTGCTGCCGGGCTTCGAGGCGGGCGGCGCTGATGCCGAGGAGAATGGCGAGGGAAGCGGCGAGCGGCAGGGCCCAGCGGAAGGCGGTCACGGCACGTTCGTCGCCGCGGGCGGCGTCGATTTTCGCCCACACGCCGGCGGCAAAATCGGGTGCCGGGCGCGGTTCATGGCGCCAGCGGGCAAGGAGCGTCGAGAGCGGGTCGGTGGACATGTCCGGTGCTACGATGGAGGGAGCGTCATCCCTCGGCAAATTTTGTTTCCGGAGCGTGGGCGGGATTGGCGAACCATCCCCGTTCGCTGCGAGGCTGCGTGGGATTGCCCGGTGTTGGACCAGAAAAAGGGCCGGCGTTGCGGCCGGCCCGGAGGGGTGTCGTGGATCGAGGGTGCTCAGCGCACTGGGAAAGGTGGCGGAGGAGGAAGGGTCACGCCTTTGCTCTTCAGCTCCTCGAGGATGACCTCGACGGCTTTGTCGAGTTGCTGGTCCTCGCCGCGGAATTCGCGCGCCGGGTCGTTATCCACCACGATGTCGGGATCGACGCCGTGGCCTTCCATCACCCAGTGTTTGCCGTCCTTGGAGTAGGGGGCGAATTCGGGTTTGTTCAGGGAACCGCCATCGGTGAATGGCAGGGTGCCGCTGATGCCGACGACGCCGCCCCACGAACGCTTGCCGATGAGCTGGCCGAGGCCGTGCTCGCGGAAACGGAAGGGGAAGATGTCGCCGTCCGAGGCGGAAAACTCATTGAGCAGCGTGACCTTCGGGCCGAGGAGTTGCTGGGTGGGATTGGGGCTCGGGGCGCCGTTGCGGCGGACGTTGATCATGGCCAGTTCGCGGCGCAGGCGCTCGATGATCATGGGCGAGACGTTGCCACCGCCGTTGCCGCGGACATCGATGATGAGCGCCTCGCGGGTGAGCTGCGGGTAGAAGCGGCGGACGAATTCGTTCAGGCCGCCCGGTCCCATGTCGGGGATGTGCAGGTAGCCGACGCGTCCGCCGGTGCGGGCGGAGACGTGGTCGATATTGCGCTGCACGAATTCCTCGTAATACAGCGACGACTCGTCGGCGATCGGCACGACAGTGACGTCGCGCGCGCCGTCATCGACCGGAGTGGAGTTGACGCGGAGGACGACCTGTTTGCCGGCCTTGCCGATGAGTGCGGTGTAGAGGTTGGCGAGGTCGCGGACGGAGCGCCCGTCCACCGCGAGGATGTAGTCGCCGACGGACACGTTGACGCCCAGTTCGGTGAGCGGCGAACGGGTCTTCGTCTGCCAGTTTTCGCCGCGGAGGATGTGATCGATGCGATAGGCACGGCTGACGGGATCGCGGGAGAGCCGGGCGCCGAGGAGACCGGTCTTGATGCGCGGGGCCTCGGCGCGGTCGCCGCCGCCGACGTAGGCGTGGCCGACGTGGAGCTCGGAGATCATCTCG
>CAYYVB010000425.1:0-2832 GCA_964475035.1 uncultured Opitutaceae bacterium
CCGCCGAGGCACACGCCGTTGATGGCCGCGGCGGAAGGGAACGGCAGGCGCTCGAGCCGCGTGAAGACGCGATGGCCGAGGTCGACGATGCCGGCGAGCGTCTCGACCGTGGCGCCGGCGAAGGAATTGAGGTCGGCGCCGGCGACGAAGATCTTCGGCTTGGCGCTCACGAGGAGGAGGCCTTTGACGTCGGGGCGCGATTCAAGCGTCGCGAGGTGGGCGTCCAGTTCGTGCAGCGTGGCGACGTCGAAGACGTTGGCGGAGGAGTTCGGGCGGTCGAACGTGAGCGTGGCGATGCCGTCGGCGCCGAAGGAAAGAGCGATGTTCATGACGGGAGGGATCAGACGGTTTCGAGCCAGAGGGCGCCGCCTTGGCCGCCGCCGACGCAGAGGGAGACGAGGGCGCGCTTGGCGCCGCGGCGCTTGAGTTCCTTCAACGCCGTGAGCGCGAGCCGCGCGCCCGACGCGCCGACCGGATGGCCGAGGGCGACGGCGCCGCCGTTGACGTTGAGTTTTTCCGCCGGGATCTCGCCGAGCGCGGTGTCGCGGCCGAGGTGTTTTTTCGCGTAATCGGCCGAGGCGGCGGCGGCGCAGCAGGCCATGACCTGCGCGGCGAAGGCCTCGTTGATCTCGATGAGGTCGGCGTCGGCAAGGCGCAGGCCGGATTTCCTCTCGGCCTTGGCCATCGCGTAGACCGGGCCGAGGCCCATGCGCGAGGGCTCGCAACCGGCGTAAGCGTAGGCGACGAGACGGCCGAGCGGCTGGAGACCGGTGCGCTTGAGGCCGGCCTCGGTGGCGACGAGCAGGGCCGCGGCGCCGTCGGTGACCTGCGAGGCGTTGCCGGCGGTGACGGTGCCGCCGCGTTTTTCGAAGACGGCCTTCAGTTTCGCCAGCGCCTCCTTCGTCTGGCCCTCGCGCACGCCGTTGTCGGTGTCGACCGCGGCGGCGTCCTTGCCGCGGCGCGGATAGACGGGCGTGATTTCCTCGGCGAGCCGCTGGCGCGCCGCCTCGGCCTTCTGGTGCGAGCGGAGGGCGAACTCGTCCTGCTGGTCGCGCGTGAGTTTCCAATCGCGCGCGAGCAGCTCGGCAGTCTGGCCCATGCCGAGACCGCAGACGGGATCGGTGAGGCCGAGCATGAGCGCGATGCGCGGGGCGAAGAGGTCCTTGGGGCGGAACGCGGCGAAGGCGCCGAGTTTCTGGCCGAGGGACTTCGCCTTGCCGAGGGCGGCGAATTTCTTCACGGCGGCCTCGTTGTAGAGCAGCGGGTAATTCGTCATGCTCTCGGCGCCGCCGACGAGGAAGAGGTCGCCGTCGCCGGCCGCGGCCTTCTGCGCGGCTTGGGTGATGGCCTCGAAACCGGAGGCGCAGTTGCGCGAGACGGTGATGGCGGGGACGGATTCGGGGACGCCGGCGCGGAGGGCGATGACGCGGCCGACGTTGGCGGCGTCCACGGGATTGCCGACGCAGCCGAAGATGACCTCGTCGAGCAGCGCGGGATCGAGGCCCGTGCGGGCGAGGACGGCGGCGGCGGCGGTGCGGCCGAGTTCGGCGGCGTCGCAGGCGGCGAGCGTCGTTCCCATCTTGGCGAAGGGCGTGCGCACGCCGTCGACGATGTAGAGCGGTTCCTTCATGACTTGGTGGTCTCCGTGATGCACTTCGGCGCGGGCGGCGGCTGGTGCGGGGCGGCGGTGGGCTTGGGGCGGTTGTCGACGAGCTTCTGTTCCTTCAGCGCGACGCCGACCTTCTGCAGCTCGCGCATCTTCTCGGGAGTCTGGAACACAATCTTGTTCGGACGGACCTCGAAATGCGAGTGCAGCATGTTGCTGAGGTGCGTGAGCAGGGCCTCCTCCGGCTGATCGCCGGCGCGGGTGACGTGCAGGTGGATCTCGTCGAGGTCGAGCGGGTCGTTGTTGGCCTTGCGCAATTCGATCTGCCAGGAGCCGATGCCGCGCACGTCGTCGAGGGCGTGCTCGAGCTCGTTGAAGTCGATGATCGTGCCCTTGATCTTCTGGAAGCGCATCGAGCGGAAATCCGACACGCGCGAGATGCGACCCATGAGGCGCGGCATCCGGTGGCCGCAATACGGGCAGGGCTCATAAGTGAGACCGTGCTCGATGTGGTCACCCGTGCGGTAGCGGAGGACGACGGTGCCGCGCTGCTCGAGCGGCGTGTAGACGATCTCGCCGCCGACGCCGTCGGGCTGGACCTTGCCCGTGTCGGGATCAATGACCTCGAAGATGCCGAGGTCGGGGAAGAGGTGGTAGCCGGGCGGCGTGTGGCCGACGGGGAACGGGCACTCGGACCACGCGAGCTTGGCCTCGGTGAAACCGTAGGTGGCGACGACGACGGGGTTGGGCGAACCGACGGCGGCGCAGAGTTCGGCGAGCTTGCGGCGCGTGCCTTCGGCGACTTTTTCGCCACCAAGGAGGACGCATTTGATGCCCTCGAGACGGAGATTCTCGTTCACCGCCTCACTGAGAACATGATAAATGAAGGTCGGCATGCCCGTGATCACGGTCGGGCGGATCTTCTGGATGGCGCGGAGGTTGCCCTCGGTGCCCATGACTTTGCCGCCGCCGGTGGAGAGGCAGAAGATGTTCCGGTCGATGCCGGAGTAATACATATACCAGAACGCCAGGTGCGGCGCGAAGGGGAACATGTTCAGCATCCGGTCGTCGCGGGTGCGGCCGCCAAGGTCGGCGACGCGGCCGGAGCCGATGCCCAGATGCGCGATGTCGTGCTGCGAGTAGAGGAAAGCCACCGACTCGGTCGAGCGGCCGGTCGTGGCCGTCATGAAGATCGGGCGCCACTCGCGGTCGAGTTCCTCTTTCAC
>CAYYVB010000426.1:0-2831 GCA_964475035.1 uncultured Opitutaceae bacterium
CCAGTTGAAGTGCTGGCCGGTGGAGAGCTTCTCGGTTTCGAAGCCCGTGAAATACATCAGCAGCCGGAACACGGCGCCGACGACGGTGAGGATGAGTGCGTAGGTGAATTTTGTGCCCATGCGCGGACCCTGACGGCGCGGCGGTGCGTTGCCAATCCCGCCGGGACGGGCGGCGCGGGCGTAGGATGAGCGGCGCGCGACCCTGAGGCGGCGCGCCGGGAGTGCGTCGAAAGCTCAGCGGTTGTCGCCGTCGAGCACGCGGCCGAGACCGCCGAGGAGCGAGCCTTCCTCGCGTCCGCCGCGGCCGGTCTGCGGCGCGGCGGCGACGATGCGTCCCGCAAGACGCGAGAACGGCAGCGACTGCAGCCACACCTTGCCGGGCCCGCGCAGCCGCGCGAAGAACAGGCCTTCGCCGCCGAAGAGCGCGGATTTGATGCCGCCGACGAACTCGATGTCGTAGTCCACGCCCGGCTGCAGCGCCACGAGGCAGCCCGTGTCGACGCGCAGCGTCTCGCCCGGGGCCAGCACGCGCTCGACCAGCGCGCCGCCGGCGTGCACGAAGGCGAGGCCGTCGCCGCGCAGGCGCTGCATGATGAAGCCCTCGCCGCCGAAGAGGCCCGCGCCGATGCGCTTCTGGAACGCGATGCCGATGTTCACGCCGCGCGCCGCGCAGAGGAACGAATCCTTCTGCGCGATCAGTTCGCCGCCCATGTCGCGCAGCGACACCGGCATGATCTTGCCGGGGTAGGGCGCGCCGAAGGCCACGCGACGCTTCTGCAGCGTGCGGTTGCCATAGACCGTCATGAAGAGCGACTCGCCCGTCAGCAGGCGCGTGCCCGCGCCGAGGAGCGAGCCGAGCAGGCCGCGGTTCTGCTGCGAGCCGTCGCCGAAGATCGTCTCCATCTCGATGCCGTCCTCCATGAACATCATGGCGCCGGCCTCGGCGATGACAGCTTCATTGGGATCGAGCTCGATCTCGACGAACTGCATGTCGTCGCCGCTGATCCGGTAATCAATCACGTGCATGGGATTCATGGTGGGGAAGGACCCGGAGCCTCGCAGAAAAGTCGCACGCGCACAGGTTGAATTTTCCGGCGCAATTCCACCGGCCTCACCGCGCCCGAATAAAATCCCCGCACCTGCCAAGTGCGCCCGGTGACCGGGAGACGGAGTAGCGCGGCCTTCCTGAATCAAGTTGACTGTCCGATTTGGGCGGGTGGATTGACCGCGTGCCGCCCGCCCCCGCCAGCACCCGCGACTTGGCCTCCGCTCATGGAGCGCTCAAATACTGCCGCCGGTGGGCAGACCCGATCGGTCGTATAAACCACAAACTAAAAAGCCTGACCCCGTTTGGCCATCGTCATACCGTTTTAGGAGTCGGTTGATATGCGGTTCTTGGATCATCCTCTAGCACTGCTCGTCTGTTGTGCTATCTGCTCTGTCTGCGCATTGGTAGGCGTATGGGGCGTAGTTTATAGAATCTGGGAAGGGAAGTCATTTGCTGCCCTTGCCCTTTTCGCATTGTGGTGGTCTTGGGCGGCATTTTCCACTGGAAGAATGTTGCTGAAGGGAGAGCGAGCCGGTAACAGCAAGTTAGAGCGTTTCAAATGAAGTTATAGCCGCAGGGCAATCAGACGGGGGCAGGTCACCAGCCGAAGAAATTGGAGCCTCAGCTGCCCCGTCGACGGGGGCAGGTCACGGGTAATGGCGCGCTCGCTGCGAATGGAGTCCGAAGACGGGGTCTACCACGTCTTGAACCGAAGCAATTATCGGGCGGACAACTTTCGCTCGGAGAAGGCAAAGGCGGCCTTCCTCAAATGCCTGACCGAGGCCGGCGAGAAGACGGGATGGCTGGTGCTTGCGCGGTGCCTGATGTCGAACCACTACCATCTCGCGATCTCGACCCCCAAGGCCAACCTCGTGGAGGGTATGCGGTGGCTGCAGGGCACGTTCTCCGTCCGGTTCAACCGCATGCGCGATGAGCGAGGGCATCTGTTCCAAGGCCGCTACAAGAGCCTGCTGGTCGATCCCGAGGGTGGCTTGGGACCGCTTTGCCATTACATCCACCTCAACCCGGTCCGGGCAAAACTGTGCCCGGTCGGCGTTGTGCGCGACTCTCCTTGGACCAGCCTTCGCTGGTTGATAAACTGAAATGTCGCCCCGCGTGGTATCTGCCCGAGCCGTTCCTGAATCACGCCGGTGGATTGGCCGACACCCCAGCCGGACGCCGCAGTTATCTCGACTACCTCGCTTGGCTCGCCGAAGACGAGCCGGCGCGCAGGCAGCAGCGGTTCGAGGCCATGTCCCGCGGCTGGATCATCGGGTCGGCGGACTTTGCCAAGGCGATGGTGAAGGAGAACCGTGAGCTGATCGGTCACGGACGCCGGCTCGCGTCCGAGTTGAAGCAAGCCCAAGAGGCGCTCTGGGAGGACGAGCTCACCGCTTTGCTGAAGCGACTGCGACGCACCAAGGATGACTTGGCCCGGGAGCGGAAATCCGCGCCGTGGAAAGCCGCGCTAGCGGCCGCCCTGAAGGCGCGAACCACGGCGACGAACCGATGGCTCGGCGAGCACCTGCACATGGGCGGCCTGCACGAAGTCAGCCGCCTGGCCGGCGCCTGGCAGCGCGCTCCCGACCCCGTCTTGCGCATAAGAGTCGGGCTGTGATCGCTTGGCCGGCGGATGAGGGCGCGCTGTTGGGTTGGTCGCGGCGCGAACGCCGAGGGCACCGCGCGACGGGACTTTCCACTGTTCGTTTTCCCTCGGGGTAAACGAGCCAACCGCGCACCGGTGTTTCGCGCGCGAAGCCCGGCTCGCAGCTGCTTTGAGGCT
>CAYYVB010000427.1:0-2829 GCA_964475035.1 uncultured Opitutaceae bacterium
GCGCCGCCCCGCTCACGCCAGCGGCGGCATGCCCTGTTCCTCGAACTCGAGTTCGAAACCGCCGAGCCATTTCGCCAGCAGGTTGTAGACGAGGGCGCCGAGCACGCCAGTGATGAAGCCCATGCCGGCGTAGAACACCGGCATCAGCACCATGAACCCGACACCGATGCCAAAGAAGAACGGCATCGGCGGCGCGTCGCCCCCGGCGCTGGCCGAGGCGAAGGCCCCGAGACTCATGAAGAGCAGCATGAACGGAATGAAGATCAGGCCCATGGCCCCGTAGAGCCCGGCGAGCAGCTTGCCGGCTTGCAGCGGTTCGACGCGTTTCAGCTTCAGTTTCATGACACGCAGGTTGGCGGTTCAGGCCGGGCGTGTCGGCAAGAAATCGACAACACCAGCGGTGACACTCGCCATTGTGAGCTTCGCCGCGAGGTGGAGCGGATTGACCTCAATCCGCTCCGAGCGCATTGAGGTCAACGCGCTCCACCTGAACAGTCGAGCGCCGCGAGACGCCCTGATTCCGCCCACGTTACCCCAGCCCCAGCTCGCGCAGCGTGGCCGCGCGGGACTCGGCCTCGAGGGCGGCATAGGTTTCGTTCGGGTCGATGATCTTGCGGCCGAGCACCTCCTCCAACTTCGCCTGCGTGTAGGTCGGGCGCGCGTGGGCGGTCGACTGCGTGCCGTATTGCTGGAGGTTCGACGCGAAGATGCCGGCGGCGCTGATCGGGAGGAAATCCTCGTAGCGCAATCCCTCGACCGTCACGAAGCCGGCGCGCGCCAGCGCCACGAGGTCGCGCGCGGGCAACTTGCCCGCCTTCGCCGCGGCGCGGCCGGCGTCGGTCGCGGTGAAGCGCGCATGGACGAGCCCTTGCTCCACGAGGTCGAGCAACGTGCGGGGGAACGAGGCGAACGCGTCGGCGGCGAGTTTCTCGTAGGCGACGAAATCCTTCTTCGCGAGGCCGGAGTGCTGCTCTTTCGCGGCGTCGGCCGCGGCGAGGCAACGGTCGTAGAGCGCGCGACCCCGCGGCGTCGTGGCGTAGAAACGCTGCTCGATCTCGCCGAAGCGGGCGGTGTGCGTCGCCGCCACCTCGGTGCCGTCGGCGTTGACGAACACGACGGGCTCCGTGAGCGCCTTGTAGGAATCCTGCCGCAGCAGCACGGGCACGTTCGTCGGCGGGCCCTCGGTCGAGTCCTTGAAGCCGGAATGCTTGTGGCGCGAAAGGTTGAGGTCGTCCTGCTTCAGGCGCTTGGCGAGCGCGTCGACGTGGACGGAGATCGCGTCCTCCGGCAGATCGGCGGGCGCGAGGGCGGCGAGTTTCGCCGGGCTGAGATGACGGAAATGCAACCGCAGGTAATCGCGGTCGGCCTGCACCGCGAAATGCCCGAGGGCGATCGTCGCGTGGAGGCGGAAGCCGGCTTCGCCCAGCTCGCCGAGGCAGAACTTCATCGCCGAGGTGTAGAGGTCCATCCAGAGCGTGTTCGGCGTGAGGTGGTTCAGGTGGTGCGAGTCGAAGCACGCGATGTCGGCCGCGATCTTGAAGCCCGCCTTGCTCAGCTCGGTGTAGAGCGCGTGGTCGCGCGCGCGGCCGGTCCACTTGAAGATGCGCTCCGTCGCCTCGCGGATCAGCGCGTCGGCGTCGGCGGAGCTGAGTCCGCCGTCGCGTTCGCCCTGCTCGATCAGGCGTTTCGCCGCGGCGGAGAACACCTGCCGTCCCGCCAGCGCCGCCTCGATGCGGGCGCGCGTGGCCGGGTCGAACCAGTCCGTCATCAGCAACGACGTGAAGACCCGGTGCTCCGGCTGCAGCCGCGAGCGGAAGGCGGTGGCGATGATCGGCTGACTCTTCGCGCCGACGTTGGTCATGTCGTAGAACGCATGGGGCTCCAGGGCGAACTGGGCGAAGAAGCGCGCGATCCAGCGGTATTCGTCCGGCCGCCCGATGCGGATGGCGCCGTGGCGTTCGCCGCTCGCCTGCTCGAGCTGTTCCGGCGTGACGGTGAAGCCCGGCCACATCGCGCCGAGGAGGGCGGCGAGGCGTTCGTTGACGACGCGGTTGACGAGGAGCGACTTGTCGTAGAGCGGCACCTCGCGCCCGAACATGCGGGAGAGTTCGGCGAAGAGCCGGTGTTGCAGGGCAAGTTTGTCGGCGTGGACGGCGGCCATGGCGTGGGGGAACGGCGAGCAAACCGGCCGCCCCGCGAAAATCAACCGCCGGACCGCCCCGTGCGCACACTTGCAGCCCGGCCGCCGAGCGCCGTCAGCGGACCTAATCGCGCCCGCTGACCCGCGCGGGCTGGCCCTCAGGCGCTGGTCGTGAACTTCAGGCCGACGATGCCGGCGACGATGAGCACCATGCAAACGAGACGCGCGGCGGTGGCCGGTTCCTTGAACAAAATGATGCCGGCGATCGCCGTGCCCACGGCCCCGATGCCGGTCCAGATCGCGTAACTGGTGCCGAGCGGCAGCTCCTTCACGGCCTGCGCAAGACACCAGAAGCTCGCGAGCATGAGCAACACCGTGACGACGCTCGGCCGGAGTTTCGAGAAACCCTCCGTGTATTTGAGCCCGACGGCCCAAGCGATCTCGAGCACGCCGGCGATAAGGAGCCAGATCCAAGGCATGGCGGGAGGAAGAAGTAACAAGCACCAAGTAACAAGTAACAAGAACCAGCCCGCAGTCTTCCACTCCGTCGTAGGTCACGCGCTTGCGCGCAACTCCCCCGTGGCGAGCAAGCTCTCCATCTACACCAATCCCCCACCCCCCCCCGCCCCCCCACTTCTTGTTACTTGATCCTTGTCACTTGTAACTTGCTCGCGGCGCGACACCGCGCC
>CAYYVB010000428.1:0-2825 GCA_964475035.1 uncultured Opitutaceae bacterium
GGTTAACAAGTAGATTATCCGTGCTTAACCCAAACCTTCGTTCCGTTTTCCTGATTATCCTGGGCGCAGGCTTGGCCGTCGTCGTCTCGCTGCGCGCGCAGACGAACACGCTGCCTGATTTCGCCGTCGTCTCTACGCGGGTCGCGAACCAAACTGCGGCTGGCACGATCGACATGCCGGTCTCGGCCTTGCGCTACGAACCGCGCGTTGACGTGCAGGCGCGCAACCTCGCCGAGGCGCAGGCCGACGTGACGCTTCGCGGCGGCGTCTTCGAAAGCACCGGCTTCAAGCTCGGCGCCGCCACGCTCGGCGACCCGCAGACGGGACATTACTTCGCCGAGATTCCCGTGCCGCCCGCGATGCTCGCCGCCCCGGTCGTGCTTACCGGCGCGCGCAACGCGCTCGCCTCCGCCAACGCCGGCGCCGGCACCATCGCCTACACTTGGCGCGAGATCCGCCCGCAAGGTCTGCTCAGCCTCGCTGCCGGGGGCGACGGCTACAACCGCCAGTCACTCTACCAAAGTGTCGCGCTTCCGCTCGCCGTTGAGGGCCGGGTGCTCGCCGCGGAGGTGGAGTTCGCTCGTTCCGAATCCGACGGCGCTGTGCCCAACGGCGAACACGATTTCCGCCGCACCGCCGCGCGCCTCCAGTGGCGCACGCCGTCGGGTCAGACCGACGCCTTCGTCGGTTACCAGACCAAGTTCTTCGGCTGGCCGAACCTCTACACGCCTTTCGGTTTCAACGAGACCGAGGACATCGAGACGCTGCTCGCGCTGCTCAACCATGTCTGGCGCGACGAGGCCGGCAACGAGTTCAACGCCGCGCTCTTCTACCGGCGCAACCGCGACGACTACGAGTTCAACCGCGCGATCCCCGGCGCGTCGAATCCGTTTGAGCATACGACTTGGATGCGCGGCGCGGCGCTCTCCGGCCGGCGTGCGACGGCGGCGCTCGCGTGGAATTATTCCGCGCAAGTCATGCGCGACGAGATCCGCTCCACGGCGCTGACCTTCGGCCGTTTCGCCGATCGCAAGATCGCCAAGCTCGCGCTCGCGCCCGAGTGGTCGCGGACCACCGAGGCGGGCACACTCACCGCCTTGGGCGGCGTCACCTACGATCGCTCCAACCGCGATGGCGCCGCATGGTCGCCGCTCGCCTCGCTCACTTGGCGCAACGCCGACGGAAGCGAGTTCTACGCCGAGTATTCCTCGGCGACGCAGTTGCCCACTTACACCGCGCTGAATTCCAACGCCGCCGCCGGACTCTTTCGCGGGAACCCGAACCTCGGTCGCTCGGCTGCGCGCAACGCCGAGATCGGTTTCCGCGGCTCCGTCCAAGGATGGGCCGTCGAGGTGGCGCTGTTCCATCGCGCCGAGTCGGACTTGGTCGACTGGACGTTCCGCCGCGGCGTCATCGCTCGCACGGCCAACGCGGTCGACATCGACACGACCGGGTTCGAACTCGTCGCGAGCCGCCGCACCGCGCGCTATGAAATCGTGCTCGGTTACACGTGGCTCGACAAATGCAGCGACTACGGCACTGCCCAGGTCGACGCCAGTTTCTACGCGCTGAACTACGCGGAACACCGGCTGACCCTGGCCGCGACGGTGCGTTTGGGTGGCGGCTTTGAGCTGCGGGCGGACAATGAATTCCGGGTCCAGGCTGAGAATTTCCTGCGCACCATCGGCGGCGACGAGGCCTGGCTCGGCTCAATCGGCGTCTATTTCACTCCTCCCGCCGCGCAGGCTTGGGAGTTTTCACTGCTGGTGGACAACGTGGGTGAATCCGGCTTTCAGGAAGTGCCGGCCGTGCCTGCGGCCGGACGCCAATGGGCTTTCGGGATGAGCTATCGCTGGTGAGGCGGCCGGAATTACAAGGGCCGCGGGCCTTTCCAGTCCGGACGTTTTCTCTGGAAATTCCCGCCGCGCCGCCAATGTTTCGCCCAACTTTTCACCACCATGCTCATCTGGATAATCCTCATCATCGTTCCCATGCTATTCGGCCTCTACGCGCAGATGCGCGTGATGAGCGCCTACAATAAGAATGTGCGGATTGCCTCGCGCGGTCACATCAGCGGGCGTGAAGCCGCGGCCGCCGTGATGGAGAGCGCGGGCATCCACGACGTGCAGATCGTGCGCGTCGAGGGCCAGCTCACCGACCACTACGATCCGATGAACAAGCGCCTCGCGCTCTCGGAGCACAACTACGATGGCACCAGCCTCGCCGCGCTCGGCGTCGCCGCCCACGAAGCGGGCCACGCCATCCAGCACAAGGTCGGTTACAGCATGATGAAGTTCCGCCAGGTGCTCGTGCCCGCGACGCAGATCTCGGCCGGCGCCTCGCAATTCCTCATCATCGCCGGCATCCTGCTCGGCGCGAAGGGCCTCGGCGGCATATTCCTCACCATCGGCGCGGTCGCGCTCGCGGTGATTTGCCTGTTCCAACTCATCACGCTCCCGGTCGAGTTCGACGCCAGCCGCCGCGCCAA
This sequence comes from uncultured Opitutaceae bacterium, assembly GCA_964475035.1. Taxonomy (GTDB): domain Bacteria; phylum Verrucomicrobiota; class Verrucomicrobiia; order Opitutales; family Opitutaceae; genus Didemnitutus. Next base: position 2,489 of record CAYYVB010000428.1, read on the forward strand.
ACTCCAGCTCGTCAACCTCGGCATCGTCAGCCGCGACGAGATGGATGGTGTGCATGAGACGCTCGACGCCGCCGCGCTGACCTATGTCGCTGCCTTCGTCGCCTCGCTCGGCAGCTTGCTCCACATCCTGATGCTGCTGCTCGGCGGCCGCCGCGAAGAGTAAGCGTGCTCCGATAAACTTCCGAGACAACGCCAGCTCTCCGAGCTGGCGTTTTGATTTTGTCGAGCTGTGAGAGCGGAGCGACGGGCCGTCTCACTTTGTCGCTCAGGCGGAATTCCGCCTTCGCCGAGACTATGGAGGACGGTTTTCTAACCGCTTCGGAAAGAAAACTGGCGG
>CAYYVB010000429.1:0-2816 GCA_964475035.1 uncultured Opitutaceae bacterium
CGTTCTCCTCGATGAGCGAGAGCGTGCGCTTCTTGGCGTCGTCGCCGGGCCAGCGAGCCTCGCAGAGCTCCATCAGGTGCTGATTGATCTCGTAGATGATGAGCAGATGGCGCGGGAGGACGCGCTGGAAGAGCGGCACGCTCCACTTTTCAAGCGCCTCGGGGAGGAGCGTGTGGTTGGTGTAGGCGAAGACCTGCGTGGTGATTTCCCAGGCGCGCGCGAAGGTCAGGCCGTGCTCGTCGATGAGCATCCGCATGAGCTCGACGATGGCGACGGCGGGATGCGTGTCGTTGAGCTGGATGCACTGCTGCGCGGCAAAGTTTTCCCAGCTGTTCGCCGGGTTGGCGAAGTGCCGGCGGATGATGTCGCGGAGCGAGCACGTGACGAAGAAGTATTGCTGCACGAGGCGCAGCTCCTTGCCGTTCTCGGTCTTGTCGTTCGGATAAAGGACCTTCGAGATCGTCTCGCCGTAGGCCTTCTCGCGCACGGCCTCGATGTAGCCGCCCTCGTTGAAGGTCTTGAGGTCGAAGTCCTCCGTGGCCTTCGAGGCCCAGAGGCGGAGGATGTTCACCGTCTTGGTGCCGTAGCCCACGACCGGGATGTCGTAGGGGAAGCCGAGGATGGTCTTGGTGTCCACCCAGCGCCACGTGAAGTTGCCCTGGTCGTCGAAGACCTGCTCGCAGCGCCCGAAGAGCCGCACCGGCTGCGTGAACTCCGGCCGCACCAGCTCCCAGGGGGCGCCGTAGATCAGCCAGTTGTCGGGATGCTCGACCTGGTGGCCGTTGACGAACTCCTGCCGGAAGAGGCCGAACTCGTAGTGGATGCCGTAGCCGACGGCCGGCAGGTCCATCGTCGAGAGCGAGTCGAGGTAGCAGGCCGCGAGGCGGCCGAGGCCGCCGTTGCCGAGGCCCATGTCCTCCTCCTGGCCGCGGATGGTGTCAAAGTCCTGGCCGAGGTCGCCGAGCGCCGCGTGCATGGCGTCGAGCAGGCCGAGGTTGATGACGTTGTTCAGCATCAGGCGGCCGATGAGGTATTCGAGCGAGAGGTAATAGACACGGCGGACGTTGCCGGCGCGGTGCGCTTGGTAGGTGTCGAGTCCGCGCTCGATCATGCGGTCGCGCACGGCGGTGGCGGTGGCGATCCACCAGTCGCGGCGCGTGGCCGACGCCACATCGCGGCCGAGCTTGTATTTCAAGTAGTGCAGGATCGACTGCTGGAGCGCGGCGGCTTCGGGGGTCAGACCGGCTTTGGCCTTGGCTTTGGACTTCGGCGAGGAGGTGGCGGGCATGGAGGCGGGATGATTGAAACCGCAAGGAGGTGCTGCAAGGCGGGATTCTGGAATGACAGACAGAGCGAAGATTCGGCGGACGAATCGAAGAAATATCCTGCCCGCGCGACGGGAGCGGTCGGACTCAGCGCAGGAAGCGGCGCGCGAGCTCGCCGCGGCTCAGCTCGAAATGAGTCGGGCGGCCGGCGGGGCTCGTGTGCGGTTGCGCGCACGCGAAGAGCTGCGCGACAAGGGCGAGTGCGTCGGGCTCGGTGATCGTCGCGGGCAGACGCACGGCCTTGTGGGCCGCGAGGCGCGCGAGTTCTTCCTCGGCGAGGCGCGGCTGGCGTTCGTCGAGCCGGCCTTCGCGCGCGAGGGCGAGCACGTCGCGGAGGAAATTCTCCGCCGCGTCGGGTTCGAGCCAGGTCGGCACCGCCTCGATGCGGAAGAAATTCCGCCCAAACTCCGCCACGTCGAGCCCGTGCGCGGCGAGGAACTTCATCCGGTCGAGCAGGAGCGCGCTGGCGATGGCGTCCAACTCCACCGGCACGGCGAAGAGCAGGCGCTGGCTCTCGACCGCACCGGCGGCGAACTGCGCCTGCAGACGCTCGAACCACACGCGCTCGTGCGCGGAGCGGCGATCGAGCACGACGACGCCGGCCGGGGTCTCGAAGAGCGCGTAATCCCCGAGCGCTGTGCCGAGGTAGCGCCAGCCGGACAGGCGCGGCGTCGGCGCGCCGGGCGGAAGGCGGAACGCGGAAGGCGGAAGGCTGGACGGATTTTCGATTTTCGAATTTTGATTTTCGATTGGGGCGGGGAGAGGCGGAGCGGGAGCGGGCGCTGTTGTTGTTGGGGCGATCGCTGGTGTTGCCGCAACGGGCTCGGGTTTCCACGGCGGGAAAGGCTGGGCGATGGTCGGCACGCGCGCTGCGAAGCTTTCGGCCCTCAACGCTCCGCCTTCCGCGTTCCGCAGCTCCGGCGCCGCCGGAGCCGGCGCCGGCGCGCCGACTTCGCGGAGTTTCTGCAGCACGGTGCGGATGACGAAGCCGCGGATCTGGCCCTCGCTGCGGAAACGCAACTCGCGCTTCGCGGGGTGGACGTTCACGTCGACGGCGGCAGGATCGAGGTCGAGGAAGAGGACGGCGACCGGGTAACGCCCCTTGGGCAGCGTCGTCGCGTAGGATTCGAGCAGCGCGTAGTTGAGCGTGCGGCTGTCGACCGGGCGTTGGTTGACGAAGGTGATCATCTCGTGCCGCGCCGCGCGCGACACGCCGGGTTTGCCGATCAGACCGGTGAGACGCAGGCCCTCCTCGGCGGTGTCGACCGCGAGCAGGTCGGCCGCGAATTGGCGGCCGAAGATCTCTGCCACGCGCTCGGCGAGCGTCGCGCAGACGGGCGATTGGAAGAGCACGCGTCCGTCCTCGATCAGCGTGAACGCCGTCTGCGGGCAGGCCAACGCGTAGAGGCGGACGTTCTGGATGATGTGCGCGGACTCGGTGGCGTCGCTCTTGAGGAACTTGCGGCGCGCGGGCACGGCGTTGAAGAGGTG
>CAYYVB010000430.1:0-2807 GCA_964475035.1 uncultured Opitutaceae bacterium
ACCTCCGCGTGACCGTCGTCTACGGCGATGTCGGCTATGGCAAGCAGCGCGAAGACCTCGCGCGCGGTGTCGACATCCTCGCCGCCACGCCGGGCCGCTTGCTCGACTACATGGAACAGGGCGAGGTCCGCCTCGACCAGGTCGACGTGCTCGTGCTCGACGAGGTCGACCGCATGCTCGACATGGGTTTTCTGCCCGACGTGAAGCGCATCGTCGCGAAGGTCCCGAAGGAACGCCAGACGCTCTTCTTCACCGCGACGCTGCCGCCCGAAATCGAGCAGCTCGCCGCGTGGGCGCTGCGCGATCCGTTCAAGATCTCCGTCAGCCGCGAGCGCTCCACCGCCGAGACGATCACGCACGCGTTCTACCCGGTCGTGCAGGCGCAGAAGTTCGACCTGCTCCTCCGTCTCCTCGAGGACACGCAGTATCACTCGGTCATCATCTTCTCGCGCACGAAGAGCGGCGCCGACTACGTCGCCAGCCGCCTCGACCGTGCCGGGCACACCGTCGCCGTCATGCACGCCGACCGCAGCCAGCAGGAGCGCATGGACGCTCTCAAGGGCTTCAAGTCCGGCAAATACGAGGTGCTCGTCGCCACGGACCTCGTCGCCCGCGGCCTCGACATCGCGGATGTGTCGCACGTCATCAACTTCGACGTGCCCGAGAATCCCGAGGACTACGTCCACCGCATCGGCCGCACCGGCCGCGCCCAGAAGACCGGCGACGCGTTCACCCTCGTCACCGAGGAGACCTGGCGCGACGCGCGCAGCATCGAGCGCTTCATCGGCCAGAGCATCGAGTGGAAGAAGGTCGAGGGCTTCAACTACACCTACTCCGGCATCTTCGACGGCGGTGGCATGCCGCAGGCCGCGCCGGAAAAGCCGAAGAGCCGCCTCACGCGCGGCGCGCGGCGTTGAGTCACGCGGAGAAAATCCCCGCGGCTAAGCACAGACCGGCGGCGCGTCGCGAGGCGCGCGCCGGCGGCTGATTCATCTGCCCATGCGACTGGACATCCCGGAAGGCCCGTTTGCCGGCTACATCTTCGATTGCGACGGCACGCTCGTGGACACGATGCCGCTGCACTACCGCGCGTGGAACATCGCGATGCAGCGCTCCGGCCTGCGCGGCGAGCTGGACGAGGATCTGTTCTACTCGCTCGGCGGTGTGCCGACGCGCCGCGTGGCCGAGTTGCTCGGCGCGCACTACCGCCTCGGGCTCGATCCGGACCGCTTGTTCGTCGAGAAGGAGGAGATTTTCCTCGAGTTGCAGGAGGAGCTGCGCGTCATCCCCGCGGTGGTGGAATTCGCCCGCGCCGTCGCGCGCCGCGCACCGGTGAGCGTCGCCTCGGGCGGACCGAAGCCGATCGTGCGGCAGACGCTCGAGCGCACGGGCCTCGCGGATCTGTTCCGCATCGTGGTGACGCCCGAGGATGTCACGCACGGGAAGCCGGCGCCCGACATGTTCCTGCTCGCGGCGGCGCAGATGGGCGTCGAGCCGAAACAATGTCTCGTGTTCGAGGACGCCGATCCGGGTTTCCGCGCCGCCGAGGCGGCGGGAATGCAATGGGTGCGCGTCGACAGTCGCGGCATGGCGCGCGGGTGAAGTGAGGTGGCGATTGTGGTGACACGGTCGCGGCGCGCGCGGAGTGCGCACCCTGCCGCACGTTGCGCGGCGGCGTGTTGGCTCAACGTCGCTTGCGCGGCTCGATGCGCACGGGGTTGCCGACGGCAGGCTTCGCTTCGCGCGCGGCGCGGCCGCGCAGGAACGCGGCGGTGAAGCCTTCTGGCTCCGGCCCGGCGACGGAGCCGCCGCCGTCGTATTCGGGGTCTGCGGTGTAGCGCAGGTCGTGCGCGCGGCCGCCGAGGTGCAGCGTGAAGCAGTCGCCGGACTTGATGCCGAGCTGCGCGAAGTCGGCCGGTTGCAAATCGAGCAGGAACGACCGGTAGACCGGATGCACGAAGGTGATCGTGCCCTCCGCGGAGCCGTCGGGGGCGAACCGCGCGCGCGAGGGACCGGGAGAGGGGACATGCGTGGCGTTGCGTTGCTCGAGCGGGCGCTCGCCGTGTTCGACCCAGCGCACGAGCGCGGCGAGGGCGGCGAGGCGTTCGGTGGGGTTGACGTTCACATGGCCGTCACGCGCGACGATCCAGAGCACGGGCGCGAACGGCGCGTCCTTGGCCGCCTCGGAGTAACGGTAGGGGCCGGCGATCTCGGATTGGTTGCTCAGGTAGAGCAGCGGGCGCTGCGGCGCGCGGTTGAGCATGGACGAGCCGGTCTCGGACATGTGCAGCGCGGAGCCGACGCCGACGGCACCGTCGCAGAGCTCGGGGTGGCGCTCGGCGATGCGGGTGACGATGAGGCCTCCCATCGAGTCGCCCATGAGGTAGGTGCGTTGCGGCCGGCCGTGCGTGCGCGCGACGTGGGCGCGGAGATTTTCCAAGTCAACGATGGCGTCGCGCACGATGACGCCGTTGCGGCGGTAGCTCGTGATCGCGACGATCCAGCCTTCGGCCAGCAGCGCGCGGGTGAAGCCGCGTTCGGGAAACAGGTGCGCGTGCAGTGGCTCGGAATCGTCGCGCAGGCCGTGGGCGAGGAGGAGCAGGCGGCCGTTCCATTTCTCCGGCAAGGCAACGGAATAAACGGCGCCGGCGTCGAGCGTGCCGGTCTCGAGTCGCGCCACGGCGGGTTCGGCGGCGACAGCGCGGGAGGCGAGGGCGACCAACACGGCGACGGTCAGCAGGCGGAGCGGCGGCATGTTTTGATTTGAACGGCGCGGCCGGGAGCGGCGATGCTCCGGCATGACTTAC
>CAYYVB010000431.1:0-2802 GCA_964475035.1 uncultured Opitutaceae bacterium
CGAGCGGAGCCGGGCCATTGCAGGGGGTGGGAGTAGCGCGAATGTACGACATTCGAGTGCCGGCCGCCGGGGACGTGCGCCCGAACGTGGTTGCTGCTAACGGCAGCGGGTCGGAGATTTCACGGACGATGAGTGACCTGCGCACGGCCCTCGAGACGGCGCTTGGCGCGCGCTACACCATCGAGCGTGAGCTCGGCGGTGGGGGGATGTCGCGGGTCTTCCTCGTGCGCGACGCCACGCTCGATCGCCGCATCGTCGTCAAGGTATTGCACCCCGACCTCGCGCACGCCGTCAGCTCGGAGCGCTTCCGCCGCGAGATCTCGGTCGCCGCGCGCCTCCAGCATCCGCAGCTGGTCCCCTTGCTCGACACCGGCGAGGTCGGCGGCCTGCCGTGGTACTCGATGCCATTTATCGAGGGCGAATCGCTTCGTAGTGAACTCAGTCGTCGGGGCGAGCTCCCGGTGGTCGAGGCGCTGCGCGTCCTGCTCGACATCGCGCGCGGCCTCTCGTACGCGCACCAGCACGGCGTGGTGCACCGGGACGTCAAGCCGGAGAACGTCCTGTTGACGGGCGGCTCGGCCACACTCACGGACTTTGGCGTGGCACGCGCCGTGTCGCTGAGTACCACTGCCGGTGACGCGGCAGCACTCACCAGCGTCGGCGTCGCGCTTGGGACGCCGCAGTATATGGCACCCGAACAGGCCGCTGCCGATCCCGCGACGGACCATCGCGCGGACCTGTATGCGCTCGGTGTCGTCGCCTACGAGTTACTCACGGGATCGGCGCCGTTCGCCGGGCGCCCGCCGGCGGCGATCCTTGCCGCGCACGCCACCGAAGCGCCGGACGGGTTGCTTCGACGGCGTCCGACGCTGCCGCCTGCCGTGGATGCGGTGGTGATGAAGCTCCTCGCAAAGCGTCCGGCAGATCGGTATCAATCAGCCGCAGACGTCGTCGCAGCGCTGGAGGCAGTGCCCGTCAGCGGCGCCACCGCCGCGTTGCCGATGACCACCGCGGGTGCAGACGATGGAGCTTCCCGCGCATCGCGCGCTCGACGCTTGGCCCCTGGAGTGATCGTGGCGGCATTCGCCGTGATTGCCGTGTGGCTAAGCGGCCAGGGCCGGCTCTCGCAAGACGCCGATTCCGCAGCAGGCAACGCAGACGATGGTTGGGAAGTCGACGGCATCGTGTTCTATCCCCTGCGCACGGACACGCTCCCGCTGCAGGTGGCAGCGTTCATCGATGCGAGCGGCGGCCCCTCGACTGCGCGTGAGTTGGCCGAGTCGCACGACGCGCTCCATCGCACCTTGATCGCGAGTCGGATCCGCGCGGTGCCGTTCTACAACACGCGCGCCGACGGCAGCGGCGACACGGCGCGCGTGCGCACGAGCGTGGAAGGCACCACAGACACCGTGTGGGTGCGCGTTCGCATAACGGATCGCGCGAATGGTCGCGATCGCTGGGACTTCGTCACGCTACGCCAGCCCCGGCGGGCACTACGCGTTGCCCTGGACGAGGCCACGGATCGCATTGCGGGTTGGGCCGTCGGACTCACGCGCGGCGGCTCCCTCGCGACGATCGTTACGCTCCCTCCTCGATTGCCGGCGCTCGAAGCCGTCGGTACCGAATCCGTCACCGAGATGCGGCGCGCGCTCGAGATCGATGGCCGCTGGATCGGTGCGATGCTCGGCGTCGCGCAGGCCATCCCGGACTCGATTGCCCGCCGCGAGGCGGCCGCACTGGCTTTCACGGGTTCGACGCTTGGAGAGTTCATCAACGCCTACGGCGGTCGCCGACGCGCGGCGCAGGCGGCGGCACTCGGCGTGCCAGGCGCGATTCGAGACCTCGCGTCCGTAAGCGTGAGCGTCGGGCGACCCCGAGAGGCACTCAGCCTTGTGGCGGATGATCCGCATCCACACGCGCGCGCCATCCGAGGCAACGCGTTGGCCGTGCTCGGGCGATTCGCCGAGGCGGAATCGGTGTTCGCGTCGCTCCCGGCGGCAAACAGGGAGTGGGAGTGGCCGATGCTCGCCGCGTATCAGGGAAATGCCGAGTTGGCGCTGCGTCGCATTCGTGAGTCAGCGCTCTCGCCGCTGACATCCGGCGGACTCCTGCTTGAGGCTGCGGCGGTGCTCAGGCGAACGGTCCCGCAGATGCGGACAGACTCGCTCATTCGTTCCGGGATGCTCGCACTCGGCATTCCTCAGGAGTCGGCCGATCCGATTCACCACCTGATGCTGTCGCAGCTGTACCTCGAAGCTGGCGATCTTTCACGGGCCGAAAGCGGAGCGCGCCGTGCCAGGGGCTTGGTCAATGCCAAGGACATACTCCTCGCGGACTACAGCAAGACTGTTCTCGCGATCATCGCCGCGAGGCGCGGCGACAGCACACAGCTGCGCGCGGCACTCGCGCCGGGCGCGATTTCTTCCGATGGCCGCATCATCTTCATTGAATGGCTGCTGGCCACCTCCGGCGACCGCGAGGGAACCCTCGCAGCGCTGAAGCGCAACGGCGAGTGCTGTGGTCTCCGGAACGCGCCAGCGCACTACGGGGTGTTTGCTTCCCTGAATGGCTGGCCACCATACGAGGAGTTCTTGCGCGGCGCCCCGGACGACGCGCCGGCGCGCCGCGTGCCCGCGCCGCGGCGACGCAGTAGGTAGATTGCCTAATGTCCTCTCGCCAATCGTCCGACGCCGCCACGGGTTTCGCCCCCCTCGGTCTCGACCCTCGGCTCCTCCAGGCGCTCGTCGCGCTCGGCTACGAGGAGCCCACGCCCATCCAGCGGGCCGCCATTCCGCCGCAACT
>CAYYVB010000432.1:0-2797 GCA_964475035.1 uncultured Opitutaceae bacterium
CACGAGAACCTCGTCAGCGCCGACTCCGGCAACGCCGCCAAGTTCCAGGACGTCCTCGCCTTCCTCCGCCACCGCGTCGAAGGCGGCCGGTGACGCAGCGGGAGCCTCCGGCTTCCGTTCCAATTTAAGCCCGAAGCCGGAAGCAGGATGCTCCGGCCGTTTGAAGAGGGCTACTACAAGTGCTGGCGGCGGTTTCGTTCTCGCGCCAACCTCGCCGCCGTATTCCAAATTGGTTCGCCACGGCAAAGCGCCCATCGGGGCGCAAACCCTGTGCGGCGGTCATCATGATGCTCTTCCTCCTCGGCGGTATTCTCGGCGCAGCGCTGGTCTATGCCCTCTACTGGCGGGCCCGGCGCGAGGCGGCGCGTGTCGAGGAGGAGAAGACTTCGCTCCTCGAGGAGCGTCAGATCGTGCTCGATTACATGCACACGATGGTGGACGCCGTGGGCGAGAGGTTGTCGCGGGATGAGCTCTTCCAGCGCATTGTCCACGCCTCCATCCTCAGCACGAGTGCCCTCAGCGCCTGCATCTTCGAGAAGGGCGGCGACGAGCAGATGCGCAGCGTGGCGGTCGAGGGTCTGTTCCCGCCGCACCGGCCGATCCCCGATACGCAGCGGATGCAGATGGGCACGCGCGCGAAGTTCATCGAGCAAGTCCTCAAGGGCGAATCGTTCCCCGTCGGAGAAGGCATCGTCGGCCGCGTGGCCGCCACCGGCCGCGGCGAACTCATCGTCAACGCCCCGTCCGACGCGCGCATTGTGAAGCACGACGATCCGGCGCTGACAGTGCGCTCGGTCATCGCCGCGCCGATCATGGTGCGCCAGCGGCTCATCGGCGTGCTGTGCGTGTGCAACGCCGCCGACGGCCTGCCTTTCACCGAGGTCGATTATTCGCTCGTCGCCGCGCTCGCCGAGCAGGCCGGTCTCGCGGTCCACAACGCCGACTTCGTCGCCTTGCAGGTCGAGAAGCAGCGGCTCGATCTCGACCTCACGCTCGCGAGCGACGTGCAGCTCATGCTGCTCCCGCGCGAGATGCCGCGAGTCCCCGGGCTCGATCTCGACGCGCGCTACATGGCCGCGCAGAAGGTGAGCGGCGATTTCTACGATGTGTTCGCGCTCGATGCGGACCGCATCGGCATCGCCGTGGCCGACGTCTCCGGCAAAGGCATTTCCGCCTCGCTCCTGATGGCGATCTGCCGCACGCAGCTCCGCAACATCGCGCCGCGCCACGCCTCGCCGGCACTTGCGCTCGCCGAGCTCAACCGCGCGCTCTCCGCCGATCTCCGCAACGGGATGTATATCACCATGACCTATGCCGTCATCGATCTCGCGCGCGACATCGCGGTATTCGCCCGCGCCGGACACGAGTTGCCGCTGTTCTCCTGGAGCGACGGCCCCGGAGGTTGCCGCAATGAGTTCGTCGGATCGGAGGGCATGCCGCTCGGTCTGGTCGACAGCGCCACGTTCGATGCCGTGATCGCAGATCGTCAGGTCGCATTCGGACCGGGCAGTGCCCTCATCCTCTACACCGACGGGCTGACCGAAGCACCCAATCCCGAAGATCGCGAGTTTGGCAGCGCGCGTTTGTCCGACGCCGTCCGCGCTGCGGCAGGGAAATCCGCCCAAGTTCTTAACGAATCGATCTTAACCACGGTCACCTCTTTCAGCCAATCGACCCTCCGGGATGATTTCACCCTCGTGACGGCGCGGCGCCTGAGTAGGGCAATTAAGCCCTAGAAAAATAAAAAAAGGACATGTCCTCCTGCTGGGTTTAAATTGGGGAGAATACCTAGCAGATTTGCGGGCGTGAAATCTTCCTGCTCTGCACCGCTGTCTTGCGTCGCCCTATTCGGGCGTGTCGCGACTTTGGCTGCTTTGCTGACAGGTTGCACTTTGCTGGCTCAACCGGTTGTCAGCGTTACCGACACCACCGGGTGGACGGCGTGGACCAAAGCCGATGGCACGGTCATGACCGATGCGGCGGCTGACCAGCAAACCGGTCAGGGAGCGGACGACTTTGTGGGCGATGCGACCAACTTCGCCTTTGCGCAGAAGGCCGGCACGATCGGTGGCGTCGATCACATCCTGTTCCAGACGCGCATGGAGGATTACCGCGCGCAGGGATTCGCCGGTTACGTCACGCTGGGCATGGACCTCGATGGCAATGGTTCGATCGACATCATGCTGGGCATGGATGCCAAATCGAACACGAAGAACATCAAGTTCGCCACGCCGGGCACCGGGGCCAACACCTCGCCCAGCACGACCTCTTGGGGCGCCTTCGCCGGCGGCGTGAACCTCGACGCGAACACCTACAATTACGCGCAGACCACCACGAGCAACTTTGGCGGCGACGCCGACAGTCTTGTCACTTTCGGCATCAGCTTCGCCAACCTGCAGGCCGGCATCCGGACCTACGCGCCGTCGGCCTTCGCCAACTTCACGATGACTTACAACACGACGATCGCCTTCGTCGCGTGGACCACGACCCAGCAGAACAACGTCAACCAAGACATGATGGGTTACACGGGCAGCGGTTACACCAAGGACACCACGACCTACGCCGACCTCGGCGCCATCACCCCGCCGATCAGTCCCTACGGCGGCGTGCCCGAGCCTGCGACCTATGCCCAGCTCGGTTTGTTGCTTCTCGCGGGCGCAGGCATCACTTTCTGGCGGCGCCGTCAGGCGAAACGCTCCCCTTCCACCGCTGAAGTGGTCCCGGCTCCGGCTGTGGTCCCCGTCTCTCTCCGGCGGTGAAGGTGCGGTGGGAGGAAATCGGTCCCGCGATCACGGAC
>CAYYVB010000433.1:0-2469 GCA_964475035.1 uncultured Opitutaceae bacterium
GCCCCATCGCAGCGCCGCAGGCCCAACCAGGCCTTCGACTCTGCGTGCTGGGCAGCGGCTCCAGCGGCAATTGCTCGGCACTCCTCGCCGAAACGCACGCCGGGCGCGATCTCTGGCTGATCGACTGCGGTTTGTCGCTCCGAAGGATCCGCAGCTCGCTCGCGCAGCTCGGCGTCGGAGACCTGACGCCCCGCGGCATCCTCATCACCCATCTCGACGACGATCACATCGGCTCGCTCTCGCTCGAAGCGCTCAAGGACATCCCGGTCTTCCTGCACCGCCGCCACCTCCGCCGCGCCGAGCGCGAAGGCCGCCTCTTCCGACGCACCGAAGTCTTCGACGACCAGATCGCGCTGGGCGCCGGTTTCAGCCTCCGCACCCACCTCGCGGCCCACGACGCCCAGGGCTCGGCCACCATGCGATTGACGCTGGAGCAGTCCGACCACGTGAGCGAGGTCGGCTACGCCACCGACATCGGTCGCATGACGTCGGATCTGGTCGATCATCTCCGCGGCGTCGATGTGCTCGCCATCGAGAGCAACTACTGCCCGATCATGCAGCTCGAGTCGGACCGACCGGAGCGACTCAAACGCCGCATCATGGGCGGCAAGGGCCACCTCGCCAACGACCAGTGCGTCCGCGCGGTGCGTGAGATCGGTCCGAGGCGTCACGTGGTGCTCCTGCACCTCTCGCGCCAGTGCAACACCCCCGATCGTGCCGCCGCCGGCCACACAGGAAGTCCGTATGCACTGACCGTCAGCCGCCACGACGAGGCCACGGGCTGGATCGAGGCCCCGCTGCGTCCCGGGTCGCCCCGGGGCCGCGTGCAGACCATGCTGTTTCCGGTGTGAAGGGCCTGCCCCGGGCCGGATGTGCAGGCCGCGCGCCGCATAAACTTGCGGCCGTCGACTTCCCCGTTCGAATCCTCAACGCCGAGTGCACGCGTGCCCCCAGCCAAAAAGAAGTCCAAGTCCGTCTCCAAGCCCGCCGCCAAGCCGTCGAAGAAGGCCCCGGTGAAGCGTGCATCTTCCAAGCCTGCCAAGACCCCGGCGAAGGCCAAGCCGGCATCCCGCGGCACCAGGAAAGCCGCGAACGCCCCCGCCGCACCGGCGCCCAAGCCCAAGTCGCACGTCCCGGCCTCAAAGGCCGAAGCCTTCGCGATCGAAGCCGCACGCCTGCTTCACGACGACAAGTGCACCGACATCGTGCTGCTCGACGTCCGCGGCCGCAACCCGATGACCGACTACCTCGTCATCGGCTCCGGCACCTCCGACCGCCAGATGCGCTCAACGCTGCAGGACGTGGAAGAGATCGGAGCCAAGGTCGGCTACGCCGCCGTGCGCTCGACCAGCGACGATCGCGCGACGTGGCTGCTCGCCGACTTCATGAACGTCATCGTGCACCTCTTCGAGCCCAACACCCGGGCCCACTACGACATCGAGATGATGTGGGGCGACGCGCCGCGGATCCCTTGGGAACGCCCCGGAAGCCCCGCCCGCGACCGCGCCGGCCTCAACACCGTCGAGGCCTGATCTCGCACTCCCCTTGATGCCTCGATGCCGCCTGCCTCGATGCCTTCCCCTCCATCGACCCCGCCTCCCCGCACATGACCGACGCCGACGCGAACCTCGACCCGGACGCCCAGGCCACCTCGCCCCAGACCCGCCCGGTGCGGGTGGAACTCGGCGAGCGCTCGTACGTCGTCGCCGTCGGCTCCGGGCTGCTCGAGTTCGCCGGCATGCTCATCCGGGAGCGGCTGGGTGCGAGGCCCCGCCGCGCGTTTGTCGTGGCCGACCAGGGTGTGTCCGTGCCCGACCGGCAGCGTCTCATCGCCGGTCTCGCCTCCGTCTCGCTCGACGCAGCCACCCACGAGCTGCAGGCCACCGAGCATCGCAAGACGCTCGCCACAATTCAATCGCTGTGCGAAGCGATGACCAAGGCACGCATCGAGCGCTCCGACGTCGTCGTCGCACTCGGCGTCGGGATCGTCGGCGATGTCGCTGGCTTCGCCGCCGCGTCGTACCGGCGCGGCGTCTCAGTCGTTCAGTGCCCCACCACGCTTCTCTCCATGGTCGATGCCAGCGTCGGCGGCAAGACCGGAGTCAACCTTGAGCTCGGCGGCACGCTCAAGAAGAACATGGTCGGCGCGTTCCACCAGCCCATCGGCGTCCTCGCCGATCTCGGAACTCTCGCCACCCTTGATGATCGCACCTTCCGCGCCGGTCTGGCCGAGTGCGTGAAGCACGCCATGCTGAGCGCCGACTTCGGCGACGCCGACCTGCTCCGCTGGATGCAGTCCGCCGCCAACGCCATATCCGCACGCGAGCCCGGCACCCTCTGCGAACTGATCGCCCGCAACGTCGCCATCAAGGCCCGCGTCGTCGCCGGCGACGAGCGCGAAGAAGCCGAAGGCACCACTGGCCGCGCTCTTCTGAACCTGGGCCACACCTTCGGCCACGCCATCGAAGC
>CAYYVB010000433.1:2479-2788 GCA_964475035.1 uncultured Opitutaceae bacterium
CGTATTCGCCGACGGATCCGAACTTCCCGGCGAGATCCACCACGGCGAAGCCGTGGCCCTCGGACTCCGCGCCGCCTGTACCCTCGGCGAGCCTCTCGGCCTCGACCGCGGCTACACCAACCGCGTCCGCGATCTGCTCGACCGCTTGAGTCTCCCGCGCTCGTCGGTGGGTCTGCCCAGCACCGACGCCATTATCGCTCGCATGGCCGACGACAAGAAGAGCATCGCCGGCGTGCTCCGCCTCATCGTCCCTGTCGCACCGGGGCGATGTGAGGTCCGAACCGATGTCCCGGCCGCGGCGGTGCGGTC
>CAYYVB010000434.1:0-2785 GCA_964475035.1 uncultured Opitutaceae bacterium
GGTCGGTCGTCTCGTCTGAGTGATCTGTGTTCATTTGTGTCCATCTGTGGTTTTCGAACTGCTGAGTTCGGTTCAACCCTGCCGGCGATAGACCATCTCCGCCTCGGCGGTCGTGCCGTCGCGGGCCTTCGTGACGAGCCACACGCGCAGGACGCCATCGTCGCCGAGCCGGTAGGTCAGTCCCTCGAACTGCGCATCGCCGGGCGCGACGCGCACGAGCTTGAAGGTCACGAACTCGTCCTTCTGCTCCCAGCCCTTCAGTTCGGACGTGAAGTGCTTCAGCCGCAGTTCGACGGTGTCGCCGACCGCCACGAGCGCGAAGATTTCATAAACTTGCGCGCGGCCGCCGGCGACGAGGCGGAACACGCCCGGCATGCTGGTCCCGAGCGGCGGCAGCCACACTTCCTCGACGTGCGCGCCGCCGAAGCCCGTGCCGCCCCAGTGGCCGGCGAGCCACGCGAAGTCGGCGAGCTTGGCCGCGGGCGGCGTCGCGCCTTCGTCGAGTTTCAGCGTGTGCGCGGAGTTGGCCGATTGCGCGGCGGCGCCGAGCGGGAGCGATCCGAGGAGCAACACGGCGAGCAGGCGCAGCGGAAATCTCATGCATCGAGCGTGCCCCGCTTTCGCAATCCCGGCAACATCGCCGTGCCAATCGTGCCCCTGGCAGGGCGAGTCCCGGTTGCTCCCGCTCAGCCCTGCGCTCAGCGCCGGGTTGCGGCTTGAGCTGGCCGGTCGGTCGCGCGATGGTGTCGGCTTATGCGAGCACTCCGTCGAATCGTGGCTTGGTGGTTGGTGGCGAGCTTGGGCATTTTTGTGACGACGCCCGTCCGGGCCCAGCGCGCCGCGGTCGAGGCGCGGCACGGCATGGTCGCTTCGGCGCACGAACTGGCCTCGCGCGCCGGCATCGAAATCCTCCGGCAGGGCGGCAACGCCGTCGACGCCGCCGTCGCCACCGGCCTCGCGCTCGTCGTCGTCTTCCCCTTCGCCGGGAACCTCGGGGGCGGCGGCTTCATGGTCGTCCACCTCGCCGCCACCGATGTCCTGCCCGCGCGCCAACTCGTCATCGATTACCGCGAGACCGCACCCGCCGCCGCATCGGCCGGCATGTATCTCGGACCCGACGGCGAGCTCCTCAGTGGCGAAGGCTCGTCCACCGTCGGCTGGCGCGCCAGCGGCGTGCCCGGCACCGTCGCGGGCTTCGCCCATGCGTGGAGAAAATACGGCTCGGGTAAGATCTCATGGGCCCAACTCTGCGCCCCCGCGCGTCGCCTCGCCGAGGGTCACATCGTTTCGCAAGCCACCGCGCAGGGCCTGAAAAATTGGGAGAAACTTCTCGGGCAGTTCCCTGAATCGAAAAAAATCTACCTCAACGACGGCGCCTACCATCAGGCCGGTGACAGGTGGGTGCAGGCCGATCTCGCCGCCACCTTCGCGCGGCTGCAGGAGCAGGGCCCGGAGGAATTCTACACCGGCGAGACCGCGCGCCGTCTCACCGCCGCCATGGCCGCGCACGGCGGCACGATCACGCTCGCCGACCTCGCCGCCTACCGTCCGGTCGAACGCGAGCCGTTGCGCGGCTCCTACCGCGGCCACGAGATCGTCACCATGCCGCCGCCCAGCTCCGGCGGCATCGCGCTGCTGCAGATGCTGGCCATGCTCGAGCCGCACGACGTCGCCGCCCTCGGCCACAACTCCGCGGCGAAATACCACCTCTTTGCCGAGGTCATGAAGCGCGCCTTCCGCGACCGCGCCGAATACCTCGGCGACCCCGGCTTCGTGCGCGTGCCCGTGACGCAGTTGCTCGACCCCGCTTATCTTCGCGCGCGCATGGCGGATTTTTCCCCGACGCGCGCCACGCCGGCCGCGGAAGTCATGCCCGGCCTGGGTGCCTTCGATCCCTCGGCCCTGCGCGCGGAAAGCCCCGAGACCACGCACTTCTCCGTCGTGGACGCCGCCGGCAACGCCGTCGCCAACACCTACACGCTCAACGGTGCCTACGGCTCCGGCGTCACCATCCCCGGCACCGGCGTCCTCATGAACAATGAAATGGACGACTTCACGACCCGCGTCGGCTCGCCCAACATGTTCGGCCTCATCCAAAGCCCCGCGAACGCCATCGCCCCCGGCAAGCGACCGCTCTCGTCCATGACGCCCACCCTCGTGCTCCGCGACGGAAAGCTCCTCCTCGTCACCGGCAGCCCCGGCGGACCGACCATCATCAACACCGTATTGCAGATCGTCACCAACGTCATCGACCACCGCATGCCCGTCGCGCAGGCCGTCGAGGCCCCGCGCATCCACAATCAGTGGCTGCCCGACGTCGTCACCTACGAACGCTTCGGCATGTCGCCCGATACACAGGCGATCCTCCGTTCCTACGGCCACACGCTGCCGGTGCGCGAATCCTATGAGGGTTCCTACCAAGGCGATGCCGAGACGATCTGGATCGACCCCGCCACCGGCCTCCGCCACGGCGCCGCCGACCCGCGCAAGCACGACTCCGCCGCCGTCGGCTACTGAACCGCGCGGCGCAGGCGTCCCGCCTGCTCCGGCCCAAGGCCCTCGAACTACGCGCCTGCGGCGCTCCAGCACAAAGGGGGCATCTCCCCGCGGCGCGGGCGGTCCGCCATTTCATTGCTATTGACAACCATCAATTATTCGTTGTTAGTAGCAACCAATATGAAGACCTCCAAGTTCCTCGCCACCCTCCGCGCCAATCCGGGCCTGCCCGTCGTGTTCCGCACCGGCGCCTACGCCGTCTCCCCGCACTACCACCTCACCGAAGTGA
>CAYYVB010000435.1:0-2777 GCA_964475035.1 uncultured Opitutaceae bacterium
GCGATGTCGGTGGCGACGCGGTTGCGCACGGCCGGATCGGGATCGTCCATGAAGCTGCCGCCGTATTTGACGACGAAGGTGGAGCCGCGGAAGTCCTGGATGTAGGGAAGCGCTTCGAGCAACACGCGCGCTTTGGCGATGACCTCGGTGACGTTGACGTTCATTGAGGCAGGGCCGTGAAGGAGAGGAAGTGACCGGTGGTCATCGATGGTGACGTGCGCCGGGTGTTCTTGAGGGAAGGCGGCGGGATTTCACGACAAAAATACGACGGTGCGGCGCGAGCGGCGGCGTGGCGGGCAAGCGCGCCACCTGCAAGGACACCCGTGGCGGGCGCGTCACTCGCTCTTGTTGTAGTTCACGTAGCCTTCGGTGAGGTCGGTGGCGAGGAGGCGGTAGGCGGCCTTGCCGAGGTGGAGGTCGAGGGTGACGGTGAAGCGGCGGTTCTTCACGATCTCCTTCCATTTCGGCTTCAGGTCGGGCTGGGGTTTGCCGGCGACCATCGCGGGGATGTCGTTGTAGCGGATGTCGAGCTTGGCCTCGATGAGCTTGGCGCCGGAGTAGCCGGCGGCATCGGCGAGGCGGCCCCAGTTCGGGTCCTCGCCATACCAGGAGGATTTGACGAGGAGGGAATTGCCGATGGCGCGCGCGACTTTCTCGGCGTCCTCGGCGGAGGCGGCGCCCTGGACCTTCACCTCGATGACCTTGGTGATCTTCTCGCCGTCGGAGACGATCTTGTCGGCGAGGACCTCGCAGGCTTTCCAGACGGCGTCGGCGAAGAGGAGCCGTAGCTCGCGCGGGCTTTTGTCACCGACGGAGACGCCGGAGTGGCCGTTGGCGAGCATGAGGACGGTGTCGTTCGTGCTCATGTCGCCGTCGACCGTGATGCAGTTGAAGGTGCCGTTGACGGCGTCGGTGAGCGTCTTCTGGAGGAAGCTGCGCGGGACGGAGAAATCCGTGGCGAGAAAGGCGAGCATCGTCGCCATGTTGGGCTGGATCATGCCCGCGCCCTTGGCGAAGCCGGCGACGGTGTGCTTTTTGCCGTCGTAGACGAAGGAGACGGTGACGGTCTTGGCGCGCGTGTCGGAGGTGAGGATGGCGTCGGCGGCTTTTTTGCCGTGGGCGGGCGTGCGGCCCTTCTCGGTCACGGCGCGCTCGAGGCCCTTCAGCACGCGGTCGAGCGGGAGGGGCTGGCCGATGCGGCCGGTGGAGCAGACGAAGAAGGCGGGCGGCTTCTGGTTGAGCGACGCGGCGGCGCGCTGCGCCATCTGCTGCGCGTCCTTGAGGCCGTCGGCGCCGGTGCAGGCGTTGGCGTTGCCGCTGTTGGCGACGATGCCGTGGAAGGGACCGCCCTCCTCGAGGTTCTTCTGGCAAAGCAGCACGGGGGCGGCCTTGACGGCGTTCTTGGTGAAGGTGCCGGCGGCGGTGCAGGGCCGCAGCGAGTAGACCAGCGCGAGATCGAGACGCTTGAGGTCGTTCTTCTGCCGGATGTCGCAAGCTACTCCCGCTGCTTCGAATCCGGGCACGTCCGTGATGCCCGCACTGTCAGGGGTAACGGTCAGTTGTGTCATGTGGTGGTGTGTGTGCTGAAAAACTCAGAGCAAACCGGCGTCCTCGGGGAAACCGCTCCAGAGGTTCATGATCTGGACGGCCTGCCCGCTCGCGCCCTTGACGAGGTTGTCGAGGGCGGAGGTGAGGATGAAATTGCCCGTGCGCGCGTCGTGCACGGCGGAGATGTCGACGCGGTTGGTGCCGGTGACGTGCGCGGAGTCGGGCGTCTCGCCCGACGGCAAAATCGCGACGAAGGGCCGGCCGGCGTAGGCGGCGCGCCACGCGGCGTAGAGGGAATCGACGGTCGCGCCCGGCGCGGCGGGCACGGTGATGGTCGTGATGATGCCGCGGCGCATGGGCGCGAGGTGCGGGTTGAACTGCACGACGACCTTCGCGCCGGCGCGGAGCGAGAGCTGTTCCTCGATCTCGGCGAGGTGGCGGTGCTTGACGAGGCCGTAGGCCTTGGCGCTCTCGGCGCGCTCGACGTAGAGGTAGAATTCCTCGGTCTTCTTGCCGGCGCCGGAGACGCCGCTGAAGGAATTGACGACGATGTGCTCGCGCGTGACGACGCCGGCGGCGAGAAGCGGGGCGAGCGGCACGAGCGTGCTCGTCGGGTAACAGCCGGGCGCGGCGGCGAGCTTGATCTCGGTGCGCCATTTCGCGTCGGTCAGCTCGGGCAGCACGAAGCGCGCGTGCGGGAGCAGCTCGGGCGCGTGGTGGTGGCCGTAGTATTTCTCGTAGGTCGCGAGAGCGGCGACGCGGAAGTCGGCGCTGAGGTCGATCACACGGCGGCCGGCGCCGACGAGGACGCGGGCGAATTCCGCCGCGGCGCCGTGCGGCAGCGCGAGGAACCAAAGTGCGACGTCGTCACGCGCGGCGAGCGCGGCCGGATCGGAACCGGAAAATTTCAGCGCATCGGCCGCAGTGCCGCGCAAGGCGGGAATGATGCTCGAGAGCGGTTTGCCCGCGTGCTGACGCGACGTGACCGCCGCCAAGTTTGCGTGCGGGTGGCCGAGGAGCAGTTTGACCAGAACTTCGCCGGAGTAGCCCGACGCGCCGACAATGCCGACATTCATCTAATAGGCCCGTGAGTAAATGTGTGATGACCGGGGGTTCGCAAATAAAAACGGGGTGCCGGATGCGGCACCCCGTCGGGAAAGGGTCGAGAACTCGGTGGGCGGCTCAGCGCTTCGAGAACTGGAAGCGCTTGCGGGCGCCGGGCTGGCCGG
>CAYYVB010000436.1:0-2775 GCA_964475035.1 uncultured Opitutaceae bacterium
CGAAATCCTCCGCCATCGGCCAGCTCGCCGCGCCGCCGCCCGACGGCGCCATCACTGTTTCCACGATGCGCGAGGCGGAATACTTCGCCCACCACGGCTGGCGCGACATCTTTCTCTGCGTCGGCCTCGCGCCGGGAAAGCTCGCCCGCGCCGCCGCGCTGCAACGCGCCGGGGTGCGCCTCATCACGATGGTCGACCATCCCGACGCTGCGGCGGCGCTGCGCGCCTGCGCCGACCGTGAGGCGCTGCGCTTCCGCACCGTGATCGAGGTCGACTGCGGCGAACGCCGCGGCGGCGTGGCGCCCGACAGCGAACAACTCCTCGACATCGCGCGCGCCCTCGGCCCGCACTTCGCCGGCGTGTCCACGCACGGCGGACAATCCTACGCCGAGCGCTCGGCCGAGGGTTTTGTCCGGGTCGCGCAGGCGGAAGTCGACGCGCTCCGCGCCGCCGCCACGCGCTTGCATGCGGCGGGTTTCGCCAGCGACATCCTCAGCCTCGGCTCCAGCCCGACCGCCCTCGCCGGCGTCGACGCCACCGGTGTCACCGAAGTGCGCGCGGGCGTCTACATGTTCTGGGACGCCTTCCAGGCGGGCATCGGCGCGTGCAGCCTCGACGATGTGGCGCTCACCGTGCTCGCCGAAGTCATCGGCCGCCCCGCGGACCGGCCGAACGAATTTCTCATCGATGCCGGCGCATTCGCGCTCTCGAAGGACACCTCCACCGCCGCGCTCGCGCCGGAGAAGATGGCCGGCTACGGCTTCGTGTGCGACGTCGACGGCGTGCTGCAACCGAACCTGCGCGTGCAAAAGGTGTGGCAGGAACACGGCCTCGTCGTCAGCGCGACACCGTTGCCCGCGGACCAATTCCGGATCGGCGACCGCGTGCGCATCATCCCGAACCACGCGTGTCCCACCGCCGCGGCCCACGACCGTTATCACGTCGTCAGCGGCACCCGCGAAGTCCTCGCCGAATGGACGCGTGTGAACGGGTGGTGAGCAAGCAGGGCCGGCTTCAGCCGGCCGGCACGAAACAGCGCCCGCCGCTCAAACCAGAGAATTAGAAGAAAGCGCTGCAGGGCGCGGCTACCGCCGCGCCGTGACGGGTGCGCAGCGTCGATGACGTTCGCGGCGCGGCGGTAGCCGCGCCCTCTAGGGAGGCGGCAAATGCGGCGGAGGAGTCGCGCGCGAGCGCGCAACCAACGGCGGCGGGCGGCGACCACGCCGCCCTGCTAGATCACCGGTGCTTGTTCAGCCAGTCGATCAGGCGCGTGAGGTGGGTCTCGTCGAAGCCGTCGGCTTGCCGGGCGAAACTTTTCTCCCAGCTCGCGAAATTCTGGTAGCCGTGACCGGTGCGCGGCACGGGGACGAACTCGGCGGCGCCGGGCGTGTTCTTGTTCACCCAGGCGGCGATCAACTCGTGGTCTTCACGGCTCATGATCCAGTCGAACTCCCCGTGCATCACCAGCGTCGGGACCGTCACCTTCGACCACGCCTCGGCGAGATTCAGCTTCTGGAGCTGCTGATAATACGTGTAAGGGCGGCCGTATTGCACGTCGGGCGTCGCGTCGGTCCAGAGCGGGCGGAGCTGCGGTTTGTCGCGGAAGATGTCGGCGGGGGCGCGGCCGTGGATGAGATAATCCGTGTAGAGTTCCGCGATCTGATTCTGGCGGGCGTTGACCGCGCCGGGCGTCTGGCCGGAGAGCGTGGCGATGCGGCGCTCGATCTCGAGCATGTGCTCATACCAGGTCTTGGCCCAGCCGCCCTTGACGATGTAACCGCGGACCGCGGCGCCTTGCGCGATCAGCGGGGCGAAGCCGCCGCCGTTGCTGAGGCCGAAGATGAAGACGCGGTCGCGGTCGATGAAGTCGAAGCGCGCCATCTCGCGAAACGCGAGTTGGTAAGCGGCCAGTTCGGTGTCGAAATCTCCCGTGGCGGCATTGCCATCGCTGTCGCCCGAGCCGGGCTTGTCCACCCGATAGAGCACGAAGCTCGAGGTGTCGGCCAAGCCGCGGAAAATCTTGCTGATCTCATCTTGGAACACCGGCGGAGATTCGACGGGGTTGTCACTCAGCCAGCCGGCGATGAAGATGGCGGGGAGTTTGCCGGCGGTATCCTTTGGTTTCGTCACCGTGACGCGCAGGCGCTGGCCCTTGGCGTCGGTGACGTGTGTGGAGATGACGTCGGCGTTCGCATAGGTCTCACGAGGAAACTCGGGGGCGGTCAACTCGACCACCGACGTGACGCCGCTGCGCACGACCGTGAGCTTGACGGTGGTGTTGACCGGCGGGCGACGGGCGAACTGTGCGGCGGTGGTGCGTGAATCGACGGCGCGCCCGTCGAGATGCGTGACAATATCACCGGTCAGGAGCCCGATGCTCTCCGCCGGGGAGCCGGGTGCAACTCGGCCGACACGACCGCCCGCGACGGGGCTTTCGACGTAGGTCAGCGAGGTGCCAAAATAACCGCGGCGGGGCAGGTCATCGGCGCCCGAAGACGCGGATTGCGTGAATCCGGAAGTGGCGAGTGCCAGCGCAAGGCCGGCAAGGAGGAGTCGGCGGAGCGAATACATGACCGCGACGAAGCCGCCTGCGCCCCAATCCCGCGACACGACTGCGACAACCCGCTTTAGAAATCGGATGAAGACTGCAAGGCGCGCACTGGGACGAGAAAAGGGCGGGCAAGCGGGAGTTTTGGTCCACCTCCGCCGAGGCTACGGCGGACAATTTTCTTTCCGCTCCGGAAAGAAAATTGCTCGGGGTGGGACTCGAACCCA
>CAYYVB010000437.1:0-2773 GCA_964475035.1 uncultured Opitutaceae bacterium
TCGTTGGTCAAATGTCCGGTCAGCACCAGCACGGCCACGTGCGGGCGCGTCGCCTTGATGACTTTGAAGACGTCGATGCCGTTCGCGCCGGGCATGTTCAGGTCGAGCAACACCGCGTCGATCGAGCACTGCGGCGAGGCGATCCGTTCGATCGCCTCCAACCCGTCCGACGCGCAGTTGACCTTGTAGCCTTTCCGCGCCAACGCGGCTTCGAGCAGCAGGCGCAGGGGCGCCTCGTCGTCCACCACCAGCAGCGACTCTGTGCCGCCGGGGAAATCGCCGGAGCGCGACACGGTGGGAACGGCGACAGCGCTGTCCGCCAAGGGCAGATAGACCTTGAAGCTGCTGCCGGCCCCCAGCTCGCTCTCGACTTCGATCGTGCCTTCGTGGCTGGCCACGATGCCGTAAACGACCGCCAGCCCGAGTCCGGTCCCTTTGTTCACCGCCTTTGTGGTAAAGAACGGCTCGAAGATGCGGGTCCGCACCTCGGGCGTCATGCCCGTGCCCGTGTCGGTGACGGCCAGGCAGGCGCAGGGCCGGCCGCCGACCACGGCGCTCGGCACCGCGGCGCCCTCGACGCGGCTGGTCGTGATCGTGATCGTGCCGCCGGTGGGCATGGCGTCGCGGGCGTTGACGCAGAGATTGAGGATGACCTGCTGCAACTGGTTCTGGTCGGCGAGGAGCGGCGGCAGGTTGTCCTCGAGTGAAAAGGTGAAGGTCAGGTTGCGCGGGAAAGTCTCCGCCAGCAGCGCGACGAGCTCGCGGGTGAGCTGGTTGAGGTCGAGCGGGGCGAATTTCACCTCGGCCTTGCGGCTGAAGGTGAGGATCTGGCGCACGAGGCCGCTGGCGCGTTGCGAGGCTTTCTTGATCTCGCGCATGCACTTCTGGAGCAACACGGCATCGCCCGGGTTGAGCAGGGCGAACTCCGCGTAACCGTTGATGACGGCGATGATGTTGTTGAAATCGTGCGCGATGCCGCCGGCGAGGGTGCCGAGGCTTTCCATCTTCTGCGCCTGGCGCAGCTGGTCCTCCAACACGCGGCGGCTGGTCACATCCTCGCGGAGACAGAGCAGGTGGGTGATCTCTCCGCCGGTGTTGCGCAAGCACGAGACTTGGACCGACTCCCAGATCTTCTTCCCGTCGCGCCGCTCGCGCACGAGTTCGCCGCGCCATTCACGCCCGCTGCGGACGGTTTCCCAGAATTGCTGGTAGGAGGCCTCGTCGGGATGCCCGTCGCGCAGCACCTGCACGTTGTCGTCGAGCAATTCCTCGAGCGTGCAACCGGTGGCCTCGGTGAACTTCGCGTTCACATACTGCACGTTGCCCTCGGCATCGGTGATGACGATGGCGACGGGCGACTGCTCGACCGCGCGCGACAGCTTGAAATACTGCTCCTCCGCCACGCGTTGGCGGGTGATGTCATGGCCGACGGCGCGGGCACCGTAGTTGCGGCCGGACGCGTCGATCAGCGCCGTCTCTTCCCATGCGATCCAGCGCCAACCCTGTGGCGTCAGCCAGCGCGCCTCGCAGGCGGAGCGATGCGGTTCACCGCGCAGCTCCTCATCCGCGGTTCGCAACGCCCCCATGTCATCCTGGTGCACCAGCTCGCCCAGCCGGCGCCCGGGCAAATCGTTGGGCAGGCAACCGAATTTCCGCGCGAAGGCCTGGTTGCCGGCGAGGATCCGCCCGTCCCGATCGCGGCAATAGACCAGTGCGGCGCTGGCGGCCCAGGCTCCGAGCAATTCTTCCGGAGGCGGGAGCGCGGCGGCACCGGCCATGGCTTCACTGATGGTCGCAGGCATGCAAGGAAGTCATCGGCGTGCGCGCGTGTGGCTTGAGCGCATGGGTGTTTCCCCGCCTCAAACCAGTCCGCTCAACATCGCGGGCAGGCGTTGCAGCGCGTTTTCGATCGCGGCCCGGGCGAGCATGGCCTCCGGACCGTCGGCGCCGTAGAGAATGTTCCAGCCTTCCAGCTCCAGCCAGCTGTCGGGTGCGACCGGGTCGACCTGCTCGAAGCCGCCCGAAACGCCAGCGTGCCGCACCAGCTGATCGGCGACCTGCACGGCCGCGGCGAATAGCCGGTGGCGCGGGGCGCGGCTGGGCTCGGCGTGATAGCGCACGGCGAACGAAATTTCCTCGGACACCTGGTGCTTCTGGAGATAGTGCGCGCCGATCTGCGCGTGGTCCCAGCCGATGAGCTTCCGCTCGAGGGCGCACACGTCCGCCGGCGTGGCGACGCGCGTCTGGCAGATCTGCAGCAGTTCGTCGGGGAACGCGTAGGCCATCACGACTTTGCCGACATTGTGGAGCAGGCCGACGAGGTAGTCCGTGTCGTCGTCGATCGCGAGCGGCGTGGCGCGGAGGATCTCGCGGGTGAGAATCGCGCTGCCGATGCTGTGCGCCCACAGGTCCTTCCAGGGCAGGGGAGCAGACACGGCGCCTTCGAGGCGTTCGAGTTCCTCGATCACCGGCGTGGCGACCGACAGCTCGCGGATCTGGCGCAGGCCGAGGAAAAAAACGGCCTCCTCGATGTTGTTCACACGCGCCGACAGGCCGAAATAGACCGAATTCACCATTCGCAGCAGCCGTGCCGAGAGCGACGGGTCGCGGCGGATGATTTCGGCGATCTGCGAAGTGAGACTTTGCTCGGATTTGACGAGATCGCGCAGCGCCTTGTTGTTCACCTGCAACGAGGCGAGCTTGGGGCACGCATTGATGCGTTTGCGGATTTCCTGGTCGTCGTAGGCGACCCTCGCCGGCGCGGATGTCGAGA
>CAYYVB010000438.1:0-2772 GCA_964475035.1 uncultured Opitutaceae bacterium
GTGTAGACGGCGGGGGTACCCGCACCAAGAGCGAGGAAATGTAGCGCCGCCGCGACGAGGGATTTGCCGGAGCCGGTCGGGGTGTTAAGGATGATGTTCTGCCCGGCGAACAACCCGAGGATCGCCTCTTCCTGTTCCGGATAGAGCGTCAGCCCGCGCGCCGCCATGACCGCGAGGAAGCGGTCGAGCACGGCGTCGGGGTCGAAGGGACCCGGCAGCGGCGCGAGCGGGGCGGGGGAGACGGACATCGTCCCAGCAGGACGCCTCGGCCGGAGCGAGACAAGCCGGGACACTGATATGGCGGAGAGGTGTGGATGGTCGGTCGCCGCGGCACGCGAGTGTCAAATTGCGCTTCGCAAGCGGTGCGCGGGTGTGTTGGCTCGCGGCGTGAGTCGCGAAACCTGTTACCGCTGTTTTTGGCCGCAGGCACATTGCTGGTGCCCGACGCTGCGCGCCATGGAAACGCGGACGCGCTTCGTGTTCCTCATGCACCCGAAGGAATTCAAACAGGAGAAGGCCGCCACTGGACGCCTCACTCGACTTTGCCTTGCCAACAGCGAACTGCACATGGGGATGGCGTTCGACGGCCACGAGGCGGTGAACGACCTGCTCGCCGACTCGCGCAACCATTGCGTGCTGCTCTATCCCGGGCGCGAAGCCGTAAATCTCTCCGCCGCGACCGCGACACCCGAACTGGAAAACCTGCGCGCAACGCTCGCGACGAAGCGCCTCGTGGTTTTCCTGCTCGACGCAACTTGGGCCGGGGCGCGGAAGATGCTGCGGCTCAGTCCGCGGTTGCAGGCGTTGCCGCGCATCATGTTCACGCCGAGCGCGCCGAGCCGCTACGTCATCAAGCAGCAGCCGCAGGAAGGTTGCCTCTCGACGCTCGAAGCCGTGCACGAACTGCTCACCGTCCTGCAGCGGCAGGCGCTCGACGACTATCCGCTGCCGGACCAATTGCTCGGCGTGTTCGCGCGCATGCAGCAATTCCAGCTCGAATGCGCCGCGGACCCGAATCGCGCCGGCTACCGGCGCCGTCCCTACAGCCCGCCGGCGGAACGCACCGGCCCGCGCGGTCGCAGTGCGCGCCGGCAGAATTATCTCCGCTTGCCCGCTGCGGAAAGCTAAGCTGCGCTCGGCGGCTCAGCCACCGCGCACGAGCAAGGCGTGTCCGTCGCACTCCACGCGATCGCCGGCGACGATCTTGCGGCCGCGTTGGGTCTCGACAGCGCCGTTCACCGTCACCTGCCCGGCGGTGACGAGTTGCTTGGCCGCGCCACCGGTGTCGGCGAGGCCGGCGAACTTGAGCAGTTGCGCCAGCTCGATGCTGGCGCCGCGAATCGTGATCTCCGTCGGTTGGTCAGCGCTCATGGTCAGCCGATGGCGAGCAGTTCGACTTCGAAAACGAGGGTCGCGTTCGGCGGGATGGCGCCGGGATAGCCGCGCGCGCCGTAACCGAGGTGCGGCGGGATGGTGAGCTTGATCTTGTCGCCGATGCGCATGGACGCGACGCCCTGGTCCCATCCGCCGATAACCTGCCGCATCCCGAGCACGAAGGTGAACGGCTCGTCGCGGTCGCGCGAGCTGTCGAACTTGGTCCCGTCCGTCAGCCAGCCGGTGTAATGCACGGTGACGGCGTCGCCCTTCTTGGGCGCGGCGCCGGTGCCTTGGACGAGGGATTCGATCAGGAGTTCGGAAGTAGCCATGCCCGCACCGTGACGGTTCCGCGGCCCGGCTCAAGCCACGAACCGAGAGGACGCTCGCCGGCCGGGGCGCAAGGCATGGTATCGAGGCAGGGGCGCAGTCTTGCCGCGCCCCAACGCCACCGCAGAGAACTCGTTCACTTCTTCTTGTTCAGCGCGGCGCTGAACCAGTCGCTGTTCAGCGACTGGTTGCCCGGCGCCGTCCCGGGACGCAGCTGCCCGGGCGCGTTGCGGTTGAAATTACCCGGACCGTTGGCGGGGCGTCCTCCCCCCGGACCGGCCGGAGTGCGCGGGCCGAGCTGCGGTTTGCTGCGCATCGAGAGGGCGATGCGCTGGCGCGGCAGGTCGACCTCGACCACCGTCACCATCACCTTCTGCTGCGGCTTCACGAACTCGGCGGGATCCTTCACGAAATTGTCCGCAAGCTGCGAAACGTGGACGAGCCCGTCCTGATGCACACCGATGTCCACGAAGGCGCCGAAGGCCGTCACGTTGGTGACAATGCCGGGTAGTTTCATTCCGGGCTTCAGGTCCTCAGGCTTGTTGACGCCTTCCTGGAAACTGAAGGTCTCGAACTTCTGGCGCGGGTCGCGACCGGGCTTGGCGAGCTCGGCCATGATGTCCTTCAAGGTCGGCAGGCCGACCTCTGCCGTCACATAGCTCTCCAGCTTGATCCGCGCGCGCAGTTTCTCGTCGCGCATGAGGTCGGAGACGCTGGCACCGACGTCTTCGGCCATTTTCTCGACCAAGGCATAGCGCTCGGGGTGCACGGCGCTGCCATCGAGCGGATGGGCGGCATCGCGGATGCGAAGGAAACCCGCAGCTTGTTCGAAGGCCTTCGGGCCGAGCCGCGGCACCTCCTGCAACTCGGCGCGCGACTTGAACGCGCCTTTCTCATTGCGCCGCGCGACGATGGCGGCGGCGGTGGCGGAGTTAAGGCCGGACACGTAGCTCAACAGCTGCTTCGAGGCCGTGTTCACCTCCACGCCTACCGCGTTCACGCACGAGACGACGCGGTCGTCGAGCGAGCGCTTCAGCGCCGACTGTTCGACGTCGTGCTGGTATTGGC
>CAYYVB010000439.1:0-2312 GCA_964475035.1 uncultured Opitutaceae bacterium
CTCGACGAGCGGCCGGTGAAGTATGATCCCGAGGAGGCCGCGCGTGCTGGCGCGTTCATCAGCATCGATGGCTCGGGCGCATTGCGCGTGGAGCGCGGTTATGTGCGGCCGGAGGACGAGCCACCCGTTCCCGAATCCGAGCTGGAGACTGACGCGACGACCGCGGGCGCTGTCGACGCGCCTGCGGTGGAAGGGGCGCAGCCAGAAGTCAGCAGCCCGGCGGCCCAGGAGGAACCGGAAGAAGACGAGGGTTTGAAACCGATCCCCGATCGGCTGATGACCGAGCTCACGGCCTACCGGACTCTCGCCTTGCGTGATGCGCTTGCCCAGAACCCGGACGTGGCGTTCCTGACAGCGCTCCATGGTCTCTGCCTCAACCTGTTCTACCGCTACACGTCCGACTCCTGCCTGGACATCGACGTGAAGAGCGTCGTCTTCGGCAGCCAGGCACCCGGTCTCAACGACACCGCCATTGCTAAGGCTGTCGACGACCGGCATCGTCGTTGGTCCGAGCAGCTGCCACACGAGCCAGCTGAGCTGTGGGCCGCGTTGCTCGCATTCGACACCGATAGCCGCCACGCGCTGTTCGCGCACTGCGTCGGGCTCAGCATCAACGCCGTGCACGAATCCTGGAATCGCCGTCCACGCGCGCTCGCTCACGCCGACCGCGTCGCCGAGGCCATCGATCTCGACATCGCGGCGGCGGGGTGGTCACCAACGGTCGACAACTATCTTGGGCGTGTGACCAAAGCCCAAATCCTCGCGGCGGTACGCGAGGCGAAGGGCGAGCAGGCAGCGCAACTCATCGACCATCTCAAGAAAGGCGAGATGGCGGAGAGGGCGCAAGAACTGCTTGCCGGCTCCGGCTGGCTGCCGGAGCCGCTGCGTACGCCTGGTCGGGCCGTCACAACCGCATTGCCGGCGCCCGAAGTCGAAGCCAGCTCACCCGTCGCGTCCGGCGGCGAAAACTCGGCGGCAAACGGCTGCGAAACGGCTATGGCTGAATCCAAGTCGCCAGCCGACGATGAGCCCGTCGCGACAGAGCCGCACCCTGTGGCGGCCGAGTAACAAAGGAGTAATGCGTAACGCTCGGGCCCGCCGGCAACGGCGGGCCTTCTTCGTCTCGGAGCTGGCTCATGTCCACGCAACCTTCTGATCTCGCCCGTCGCCTCGCCGAGCACGCCGAAACAGTGTGCCGGCAGTATCTGTCGAATGGGCGGCGTGCAGGCCGTTACTGGATTGTCGGCGACGTTCGCAACACGCCAGGACGATCCATGTTCGTGCGCCTGAAGGGACCTGCGTCCGGCAAAGGCGCCGCCGGCAAATGGACGGACGCAGCGACCGGCGAGCACGGTGATCTGCTCGATGTTATCCGAGAAACCTGTGGCTTCGTCGATTTCCACGACGTCCTCGCCGAGGCCCGGCGCTTTCTCAGTTTGCCGCGGCCCCAGCCGTCACCCGGTTGCCACACGCGGAAACAGCCGCCGGCGCCGACCGGCTCGCCCGAATCGGCCCGCCGTCTATTCGCGATGTCACAGCCGATTCCGGGCACGATCGCGGAAACGTACTTGCGCAAACGCGGCATCATGGCCTTGCACGAACTCCGCGCTCTGCGATTTCACCCGCGCTGCTACTACCGCCCCGATGTCGACGCCCCGACCGAGGTCTGGCCAGCACTGATCGCAGGCGTCACGGATCTTGCCGGCAAGATCACGGGCGTGCACCGCACCTGGCTCGACCCGTCAGGCCGCGACAAAGCACCCGTCGACACACCACGGCGCGCCATGGGTCATCTCCTCGGGCACGGCGTCCATTTCGGTGTCGCGACCGATGTTATGGCGGCCGGCGAAGGCCTCGAGACCATGTTGTCGTTGCGCGGCGCTTTGCCGGCTCTGCCTATGCTCGCCGCGCTCTCCGCCAATCACCTCGCCGCCATCCTGTTCCCGGCTACGCTTCGCCGCCTCTATGTCGCGCGCGATCGCGATCCGGCCGGTGACTTGGCTGTGGCGACCTTGACCGAGCGTGCTCAATCGGCCGGGATCGAGGCGCTGACGCTCACGCCGGTGCTCGGCGATTTCAATGAAGACCTGCGAGAGCTTGGTGTCGATGAGCTTCGCGCGGCTTTGCGCATTCAGCTCGCCCCGGAAGACGTTCCGCGATTCCTGCTCTCGATCGACATGGCCCAGCCGGGACGATGAGTGCGATGTTGAGCTTCCGGGTCGAGCGCATCGGTTCGCGCTGATCCTCCCTTCCCGGAAAGCGGCCGCGCCGCAGCCTTCAAGAGGGCGATCGGACGGCAAGCGGCTCGGGCC
>CAYYVB010000439.1:2322-2754 GCA_964475035.1 uncultured Opitutaceae bacterium
TCCGCCGCTTTGCTCCGGCCGCCGGGGCGGTGCAGGTCCGGTCCGCCCGCCGTCAGGTGATCGCCGTGAAGGCCACTTTTGCGCGCGGCCGAACTCCGAGAAGGGACATCACCATGGCGACCGATCGCGACGACACCGAATTCTCAACCCCGCACACATCTCCCACCGACCACGTCCTCACCGAGCTCCAGCTCTTCGGCTACCATCCGTTCCAGGACGAGCCCGACCCACGCCCGCTGCCCGAAGCCAACGCCATCGCCGGCGCAGTCGCCGACATCTTCGACGCGCTCATCGCGACACTCTCGGACACGCGCCTCGAGCCCGACCTCGGGGACCTCTTGTGGTCGACGGTCAATCTCTTCCACCGCGCCGCCGGCCGCGTGCAACGCGAGCTCGACGACAATGAGGACGCCCAGAAGCGCAGCCAGAAGG
>CAYYVB010000440.1:0-2749 GCA_964475035.1 uncultured Opitutaceae bacterium
CGTCGGAACCGATCGGATCGAGGTGGACATGCTGAAGTTTACCGGCCCGGCCTTCGCCCACGTCGACAACCGCCTGCTGTCGCTTTATCTCGTGAAGCACGGCCTGACCAACGCCGTCATGTTCAGCCCCAGCGGCGACGTGCTCCAGCCTTCCGAAGCCATCTTCAACCGGCCCGTCCTCGTCGAACGCGGCAGCTTCCGACCTGTCACCCAGATCAACGTCGACATGCTCAACTGCGCCACCGCGCAGTTCCTCCAGGAACCCAGCGTGAAGGGCAAGGACGTCGTCGTGTTGATGGAAATCACGATGAACAACCTCCTCGCGAGCGGGCAGATCGACACCGCGGACTTCCTCGCGCGCGTAGACATGCTCGGTCACATCGGGTTCACGGTGCTCATCTCCAACTACTCGGAATTCTACCGGCTCACCGGCTACTTCCGCCGCTACACGAAGGAGACTGTCGGCGTCGCTCTTGGCATCAATGCGCTGCTCGAGGTCTTCAACGAGAAACACTACGAACACCTCGACGGCGGCATCCTCGAGTCCATGGGCCGCATGTTCAAACACGCGGTTAAACTCTACGTCTATCCGATGCGCCGGGAGAATTTTGCGCGCGTCCACCAGAGCGACTCGGCGTTTGCTGCGCCCGCGGAGGACGCGGGCCCGCTCGTCACTGCAAGCAACGTGCATGTTGCCCACCACCTGCGTTACCTCTACCTGCATCTGCTGGAAAATCGAAAAATCGACTGCATCCAAGGCTACAACGAGGATCTCCTCGGCATCTTCTCGCGCGACATCATCGCCCGTATCCAAGCGGGTGACTCCTCGTGGGAATTGCACGTGCCATCCAAGGTCACGGCGCTGATCAAACAGCGCCGCCTGCTCGGGTATCAGCCCAAAGACTAAGCTGGGATAAACATTGGCGGGCGATGCGTTGTGGGTTGCTTACTGGCGCGCAATATCTCCGTGATCACGGCGCCTGTTCTCGCACCCGACGACCTCGCTGGTTAGTAGCCTATGCAAGTCGGAAGTCACTTGCCGCAATTTTGACGCCCTTCCCAACCTCGCAGTTCCTCCGCTCATCTGCGTCACGCCCGCATTCGTGATTTCCCCGCCGGGGAAATGCCGACATTTTACCCGCCTGCGCATGAAGTTTCAAAAATACCACGCCCTCGGCAACGACTATCTCGTGCTCGACCCGGGCGATTTTCCGGACTGGCCCTGCCCAAGTCGCGATCAGATCCGCACTATCTGCCACCGGCACTTCGGACTCGGCTCAGACGGCATTCTCTGGGGCCCGGTCCGTTCGGCTCGCGCCCCGTTCGGACTGCGCATTTTCAACCCCGACGGCTCGGAAGCGGAAAAATCCGGCAACGGCCTGCGCATCTTCTGCCGCTACCTATTCGATCAGGGCAAGGTCGCACACGCACCCTTCCGCGTCGACACGGCGGGCGGAGTCGTCGAGGCGCAGGTGCATGCCGGTGCGGCCGCCATCACTGTGGCGATGGGACACGTGAGTTTCCGCAGCCCCGACATCCCGGTCTCCGGCGCGGATCGCGAAGTGATCGAGGAAAAGCTCACCGTCGGTGGACGCGAATTCACCTTCACGGCCGCGGGCATCGGCAACCCGCATTGTGTCATTCCGCTCCCGGAGATCAGCGAGGAGCTCGCGCGTGAGTTCGGTCCGCTCATCGAGACGCACGCGAACTTTCCGCGCCGCACCAACGTGCAATTCCTCCAAGTGCTCGACCGGGCGAATCTCCGGCTTGAGATCTGGGAGCGCGGCGCCGGCTACACGCTTGCCTCCGGCAGCAGTTCGAGCGCCAGCGCGGCGGTCGCGCATCGTCTGGGCTTGGTCGACCGCGACGTTACGGTGCACATGCCCGGCGGTCGTCTCCGCATCGAAATCGGCGACGGTTACGCGATCCGCATGACCGGCCCCGTCACGCACGTGGCTGCAGGTAACCTCGGGGCGGAAATGCTGCCGCGCTAAGGCTGCACCTATTTGGTTGTGCTTTGGCCGCGCGCTTTTGCGAGGCACGCCTCCTGTCCTTGAGCTGCAGTCTGTTTTGGGATGTTCGGGCGCAAAAAAAGGCGGAGCCTTTCAGGCTCCGCCGAAGGAGAAAAGGGATCCCGCGAGGCTCAGTTCGCGTATTTGACGCTGCAGCCGTAGGGGCGCGAGGAGCTGGTCTTCACGGCGCGGCCGGCGGCGAGGTCGGCGAGCGCGGCCTTCACGTAGTTGGTAGCCTTGGCAATGTCATCGGGATTAGCCGAGCGGATGTCGTCGATGCCACCGGCGTAAACGAGCACGCCTTCGGGATTGATGACGAACATATGCGGCGTGGTGCGGGCGTCGTAGAGTTTGCCGACCTTGCCGTCTTGGTCCCGGAAATAGGCGGTCGAGGCAGCGCCGTTCTTGTTCATCCAAGCTTCGACCTTCGCCTTGTCGAAGTCGCCCTGCGCGCCGGGGTGGCCGGAGTTGATGGAGAGCCAAACGACGCCCTGGCCAAGAGCGGCCTTCTGCGTCGCGGGCATGTTGCCGCTCTTTTCGTAGTGTTTCACGACGAAGGGGCACTCGGGGTTGACCCACTCGAGCACGACGGTCTTGCCCTTGAAGGACGAGAGCGTGTGCGACTGGCCGTTGATGTCGGTGAGGGTGAAATCCGGCGCGGGTTGGCCGACGACCGGGGCGGCGTTCAATCCGACGGCGAGCGCGCAAAGCGCGGTCGCGAGAGCAAGGAGCTGGAA
>CAYYVB010000441.1:0-2698 GCA_964475035.1 uncultured Opitutaceae bacterium
CCGATGCCAGCTCGATGGTGACAGGCCAAACGATTGCCGTCGATGGCGGGACGGTTTCCCTCTAATCCCACATTAGGTCAGCCTATGTCGGTTCCGGGAACTCGTGTGTGTGTGCTTCAAACCAGCATCAGGCAACCGACAACTGTTGAAAGGATCACATTGACCGCCATTGCATTTCCGATTCCTGACGACGTCATCGCAATAGCGGGGCATCGAGGAGTTCCTTCGCGAAGAGGTGTTGCTGCGTCACCAGAGCGATCATGCGCTGGCACCCGATTCGCGTCACAAGTACTGCGAGGATGCTCGCTGTGTCCCGGCCGGCGCATCGGGCGTGATCATGGCTGCATTCGGAAACAGCACCGATCCGGTGCTCGAGGCGCTCCTGGCGCAGCTCAGGTGGTACCGAAAGCCTTCCTTTCCCGAGTTTGTATAGCGGGTAAAGGACGCGAAGAAATCTGGTTTCCCGGTGGATCGTGGAGACATGTTCCAAGGCATCGCGCAGATCTCGGTGCCTGTTCTTACCCTCTCATGGCAGCCGCTGCTGATCCTGACGGCCGCAGGACATTCGTACGACCACGGCGACGATGCTCTCGGGCCGCTCGGCCAAGTGAAGTAGTCTGCGGTGGGACGGCTTTCCGAAAGCGTCAGACTATTTTGGCTTGGATGAAGAATGGTGCCATGGATGGAACCAGAAATTCGTCGTACCAGAATCTCGGCGAGAGACGGATGCTGAGCGAGATCGGGATATGGGTTTGATACCGGACAAGGCGCGGAGTTTGGTTGGTGCGTCCGATCCGCCGATGCGGGTCGAGGTAAGCCGCCGTGAGATCATCAAGTATTCGATCGCCACGGAGCAGCGATTGAAGAAATTCCTCGAAGGGGATGAGGCTCCGCCGATGTTTCTGTTCAGCGCGCTTCGTCCGCTCGTGCCCGTGAACGAACTGGGGCCGGACGGCATCGCCACGACCTCGCTCTTGCCTGACCTGCCGCTGAAGCGTGTCATGGCCGGTGGGACCAAGACGCGCTATTTCCGCCGGATTAAGCCCGGCGACATCCTCGTGGCCGTTCGCACTCTCTCGGATATCTATGAAAAGCGTGGCTCGAAGGGTGACCTGATTTTCCTCGTTTATACAATTGATGTCCGAACCGAAACCGGAGAACGGGTGGCCGAAGAAGCGCAAACGCGCATTGTTCGCTGAGGAACCTTACCATGCGAAGTATCGAAGACATCCAAGTCGGTGATTGCTTGCCCGAGCGTCGGCATGCACCGACCAATGTGTCCTTATTTCTCTATAATGCCGCGATCTGGAACGCGCATCGCATTCACTATGATGCCGGCTATACCACCGAGGTGGAGAAGCATCCCGCGATCGTGGTGGACGGTCCGCTGCAGGGCGACTGGCTCACACAAGTTGTTATCAACTGGCTGGGTGATGACGGCGACCTCATCGAGTTCGAGTATTCGAACCGGCGGGCAAGCTACCTCGGCGAAACGCTGATCTCCGGAGGAAGGATAGAGGCGGTCAGGCCTGCCGGCCT
Source organism: uncultured Opitutaceae bacterium (assembly GCA_964475035.1). Lineage (GTDB taxonomy): Bacteria > Verrucomicrobiota > Verrucomicrobiia > Opitutales > Opitutaceae > Didemnitutus. The sequence continues at coordinate 1,540 of CAYYVB010000441.1, forward strand.
GGAGGCGGAGGTCTCGGTGTTCGTCAGGTCGGAGGCCGGCGAGATCATGACGCCCGGACGGGCTACGGTCAGGTTCCGCCGCTAGGCTATTCGGACGTCGGAGGTAAGGAGACGCGGATCATTGCACGCTACAGCGGAAGCGCGCCCGCGTTGCGCGCTAGAGCCAACGCCGCCGCAGCGGAAGAATACCAGCAACTGGAGATGTACTGAGACCGACGCCAGCCAGTTTCACGAAATACACGGGGCTAGGACACGATGAACTCGAGACTTTGCAGGAAACTTGGGATCGAATTCCCCCTTTTTGCCTTCTCGCATTGTCGGGATGTCGTCGCCGAGGTGACGAATGCTGGGGGGTTCGGCGTCCTGGGAGCGGTTGGCCTGAATCCGGAGAAGCTGGCTGTCGAGCTGAACTGGATCAATGAGCGTGTCAACGGAAAGCCGTTCGGCATCGACCTGCTGATTCCGCAGAACATGGTAGGGAAGGACTCGGACGACGAGGCGCTTCAGGGGAGTCTCCCAGAGGAGCATCGCAAGTTCGTTGCGAACTTGCTTGACCGATACGGCATCGATAGCTCTGACGTCTGGACAGGCAAATACGACGATCGTGACTCGTCTTTCATGCGCGAGAGCGGCGCCGCCAGGATGCTGGAGATCGCGTTCCAGTATCCGATCAAGATGTTCGTCAATGCGCTCGGCGTGCCCCCCGCGTCCATCATTTCGGAGGCGCATTCGCGGGGTATCGTCGTCGGCGCCTTGACCGGATCCAGGCGCCACGCCGTCAAGCATGCGCAGGCCGGCGTCGACGTCCTGGTCGCCGCGGGCGGGGAAGCGGGCGGCCATTGCGGCGAGATCTCGACGATGGTGCTGGTCCCCGAAGTGATCGAGGCGGTGCAGGACTACGACAACATCGACGTGCTGGCTGCGGGCGGGATCGCCACAGGCCGTCAGATGGCCGCATGCATGGCGATGGGTGCGGCTGGTGTTTGGTGCGGGTCGGTGTGGCTCACGACGACGGAGGCGGAAACGACTCCCGCCGTCAAAGAGAAGATGTTGAAGGCGTCCTCCGCCAACACGGTGCGTTCCCGCAGCAGGACTGGCAAGCCAACCCGGCAGTTGCAGTCCGCTTGGTCGGACGCATGGGGCGCCAAGGGGGCGCCCG
>CAYYVB010000442.1:0-394 GCA_964475035.1 uncultured Opitutaceae bacterium
CAAGAAGACCGTGTTCGCTGACGGTCTCGAACTGCCCACTTCGCTCGTGTTCTGGCAGGACGGCGTGATCGTCTCGCAGGCCCCCGACATCCTGTGGATCCGTGACACGGACGGCGACGGCAAGGCCGACAAGATGGAGACGCTCTACACCGGCTGGGGCATCTTCGACACCCACGCGGTCATCAACAACTTCCGCTGGGGCTTCGACGGCTGGGTCTATGGCACGGTCGGCTATACCCGCGGGCAGAACGTCCGCTCGCCGCTCACCGGCAAACGCTTCGGCGACTTCTCCGCCGGCATGTTCCGCTTCCGGCCCGACGGCTCGGCCATCGAGCAGATTTCGGCGAACGGCTGCAACACCTGGGGCTGCGAAATCGCCCCCGACGGCGAATAC
>CAYYVB010000442.1:404-2681 GCA_964475035.1 uncultured Opitutaceae bacterium
CATCTACACCACCGCCACCTGCGGCACGCCGATCCTGCACGTCGTCATCCCCGAGAAGTTCCTCGCGCGCGGCAGCGTCGGCGGCCATCCCGCGTGGAACAACATCATCGAGGAGAACAAGATCTTCCCCCCGATCCGCCACACCCGCACGCCCTACGTGCAGATTGACTGGGTCGGCGCCTGGACCGCCGCCGCCGGGGCCACCATCTACGACGGCGGGGCCTGGCCCGCGAAGTGGGCGCCCGACGACCGCTACTCGTTCTTCATGGGCGAGGCCACCATGCACCTCTTCCACCACGAGTTTCTGAATCCCGCCGGCCCCACCTACCAGGGGCGCAAGGAGGATGGCCGCCGCGAAACCCACTTCCTGACCAGCAGCGACTACTGGTTCCGGCCCATCCACAGCCGCGTCGGCCCCGACGGCGCGCTCTATGTCGTGGACTTCTACAACCAGATCGCCGTCCACAACGACACCCGTGGTCCCGCGCACGGCGCCCGCAACGCCGCCGCCCGCCCCGACCGCGACCATCACTTCACCCGCCTCTGGCGCGTGCAGCACAAGGAGGCCAGGGCCCTGCCCGCCTGGCAGCTCGACAGGGCTGATTCCGCCGGCCTGGTTCAATCGCTGGAGCACCCGAACGGCTGGGTCCGCCTGACCGCCAACCGCCTGCTCAACGAAACCCAGCCTGCCGCCGCCAAGCCCGCGCTGGCGCAGACGCTCAAGTCCGGTGCCGGCCGTTACGGCCGCATCCACGCCCTCTACGCGCTCAACAACCTCAATGCGCTGGATGACTCGCTGATGCTCGCCGCCCTGCGCGACAACGATTCCGCGGTCCGCAAGAACGCCGTCCGCCTCGCCGCCGATCGCACGGAGATTGGCGGCGAAAACCGCAAGGCAATCCAGGCGCTGCTCAACGACCCCGACGGCCGCGCGAAGCTCAACGCCCTGCTGGCGCTCGGCTCGTTCCCGGCCAACCGCGAGACCGCCGACGCCGTGGTCGCCGTCTGGCCCGGCCTCAAGGACCGCTGGCTGGAATCCGCCGCCGTCGGGGCCGCCGCCAAGGATCCCCTGCTCTACCTGGAGGCCGCGTTCGGCGCGAAGGATCCGGCGTTCCTCGCCTCGTTCGTCCCGCACGTCGCCCGCCTCGGCGGCAACCGCAATGACGCCGGCCTTGCCGCCCGCATCGTGACGATGGTTTCCCGCCAGGCCGCCAGCACCGACGGCCTCAAGGTCGCCGTCATCGAGGCGCTGGCTGCGAACCGCAACGCCGACGTGAAGCCCGGCATGAACGCCGAGCTGTCCGCCGCGCTGAAATCGCTGCTCGGAGCCGACCGCACCGCCGGCGCCGTGCTTCCGCTGGTGGCCCGCTGGGATTCGGCTGGCGCGCTCACCGCCGACGTGAAGCCCGCCGTCACCCGCGCCGAGGCGCAGCTCAAGGACACCTCTCTCGGCGACGACGCCCGCGGCCAGATCGCGGTCAACCTGGTCGGCGTCCGCAATCTCGACGCCTCGATCATTCCCGCCGTCTCCGCCCTGCTCGCCCCCGGCGAGGCCAGCGCCGCCCTGCAACGCCGGGTCATCGAGGCGCTGGGCGGCGTGCCCGAAGGCGGAGCCGCCCTCGTCGCCGCGTTCCCGAGGCTCACTCCGGAAGTCATCGAGCCGGCCTTCGGCCAGGTGCTGCGGCGCAGCGAGACGACCCGCGCCCTGCTCGACTTGCTGGAAAAAAAGGAGGTTGAGCTTCGCACCCTCGGCCCGGCCCGCATCCACCGCCTCCGCACCCACGCCGACGAACAGATCGCCACGCGCGCCAAGTCCGTCATCGAGGCGCTCGTCGGTCCGGAGCAGAAGGAGAAGAACGCCTTGATCGCCAAGCTCGCCCCCGAGGTCGAGAAGCGCGGCAATGTCGAGAACGGCAAGAAGCTCTACACCGCCAACTGCGCCGGCTGCCACATCTTCAAGGACGAGGGCCGCAACCTCGCCCCCAGCCTGACCGGCATGGGTGCCCACGGCCCTGCCGACCTGCTCACCCACATCGTGGACCCGAACCGCCTGGTGGAACCCAACTTCGTCAGCACCAGCATCGAGACCAAGGCGGGCGATGTTTACGAGGGCGTCATCGAGCGCGAGAACAACGCCGAGGTCGTCCTGCGCGACGCCACGCAGGATCACACGATCCGCAAGGGCGACATCGCCGCCCGCATCTCCACCGGCCGCTCGCTCATGCCCGAGGGCTTCGAGGCGCTCGGGGCCGAGGGGCTGCGCGACCTCCTCACCTA
>CAYYVB010000443.1:0-2678 GCA_964475035.1 uncultured Opitutaceae bacterium
ATGGTCTGCATCACCGTCGCGCCGCCCGCACCGGGCGTGGGGAATTGCAGCCCGCCGAGCAGACACGCGCTGAGGAAAGTCAGCGCATACATGCCGGCGAAGAGCAGGACCGGATCGGGGATCTTGTGGCCGACGTGTTCGACCCAGGCGGTGAAGGAGCGACGCGGAGCAGCAGGTGCGGACATGACGAAAGCGACAGGGCGGGCGTGAACGTAGAGGGGTGAAGAGGCGCGTCGCCGGGCGAACGCGCCCCGGCAGCGAAACAATCCGGCCCCGCTTGGCAAGCGAACCCGGCCTCGCCCCCGCCGGCCGACCACCGCGCATTGGAGTCGCCAAACAGCGCGCGCCTGTCCCAATGCCAGCGACATGAAGATCAAATCGGCCGACTTCGAACTCAGCGCGCCCAACCTCCGCGGTTGCCCGGCGCGCCCGCTGCCCGAGTTCGCCCTCATCGGCCGCTCCAATGTCGGCAAATCCTCGCTCATCAACCTGCTCGCCGGCCGCGCCGACCTCGCCCGCGTCTCCGACCAACCCGGCAAGACGCGCCTGCTGAACTTCTACCTCTTCAACGCCACCTGGCGCCTCGCCGACCTGCCCGGCTACGGCTACGCGCACGTCTCGAAACAGGAGCGCGCGGACTTCAACCAGGCCGTCGCCGACTTCCTCACGCAGCGCGAGTCGCTCCTCCACACCTGTGTGCTGATCGATTCGCGTCTGCCCCCGCAGCCCATCGACCTCGCCTTCCTCGAATGGCTGACCGGCGAACGCGTGCCCTTCTCGCTCGTCTTCACCAAGACCGACAAGCAATCGCGCTCCGCCACGATGACCGCCGTCGATCGTTTCAAGCAGGCCGCGCTCCGCGACCTTGGCCTCGAGCCGATGATCTTCCTCACCTCGGCCAAGACCAAGGCGGGCCGCACGGAGCTGCTCCAGCACTTCCACGACCTGATGGCGTGAAGACCGCGCGCGCTTGCTTGCCCCGCCGCACCGCCTGACGCAATCTGCGGCCATGCCCCGCCCCACCCTGCTGCGTCGTCTTACGTTTCTCTTTTTCGCGTCGCTGTTCCCTGCCCTCGCCGGGGCATCGGATAACCCGCCCGAGGTCACCGCGGCTCGCACCGACATCGCCGCGCTGCTCCACGAATTCCTTGCCCGCGTCGATGATCCCGCGATGCACAGCCGCTTCTGGGCCGACGACCTGATCTACACCACCGGCCAGGGCGTCGTGCGCAGCAAAGCGCAGATCGTCGAATCCGTCACCGCCGCCGCCCGCGCCAGCACGCCGGAGACACCGCGCACCCGCTACGGCGCGGAGGACATCGTCGTGCGCCCCTACGGCCATTTCGCCGCGCTCACTTTCCGCCTCCTCGTGCATAATCCCGACGGCACGACTTGGCACTCGCGCAACAGCGGCGCCTTTCTCTGGCGCGACGGCCGCTGGGAAGTCGTCACCTGGCAAGCCACCCGCGAAGCCCCGCCGACGCCCTGAGCGGCTCGCCCCGCGGGTCGCTTGGGTCAGCGCCTTTCTTGGGCAAGCGCGCGGGCGTGACGCTCGCGCATCTCGGCGATGATGCGGTCGTGCTGGCGGCCGAACTCGCCGGAGTTGAACACCAGCGGCGTGCCGGAATCGTAACGCCGTGCCTCGAAGAGCGCATGCAACGCCATCGGTTGCCGGTTGATGTAGGTGGCGGGGTCTTTGAGGTAAACGCCGAGCACCTTCATGAATTGCGTGCCGCCGGGACGGCCGACTTTCACCTGCGTGTAGTCGAGTTTTTCCACGTCGACCCAACGCACAAAGCCGCTCGAGACGCCGGCCGGGTTGTATTCGAAACCCTCGTCATCCATGCGGAAGATCAGGGGATTCTTCACGAAGCGCCACGCGAAGACACCGGTGAGAAAGATCCCGACGAAGGTGAAGAAGCCGAAAATGACCTTCCCCATCGTGTCGATCTCCTCCTCCGTCTCCAGCGGCAGCAGGCCGGCGTCCGGCAGGAACACGAGATCGAGGAAGAGGAGCGTCAGGCCGACGGTCGGCACGAGGCAGAGGAGATGGATCCAGCGCGGGATGCGAAATTCGAAGGGAGGCATGGGGCGGAGTAACGGGCCGCCAGCATGGTCACGGGGCAGCGGCAGAAAAGCGCGAAGTGCGGCGACTTTGCCGGCCGCACGCGCGTCAGGCCTCGCTCGTCGCTTCGCCCGCGCCGGAAGGTCCGCGCTCGGACGCAGTGTCATCCAGCGGCAGGGCTTCCGTCGGCGGCGCGATGCCGGCGCCGGCCAGTTCGCGGCGCAGCCGTGGCAGCCAGCGCGCGACAATGTCCTCCGCGGTGAACGTCGTCGCGACGTCGAAGCCCTCGTCGCTGAGGAACCCGAGCACGTCCGCGAGATCGGCCACATCCTCGTCGAGGAAGTATTCGTCGACCACCGCCGGGCTGGCGGCGTGCGGCACGAGTTCCGGGCAAAAACGGTCCGCTTCGGGGTCGACGCCTTGGAGCGTCAATGGCCCCGCGATGCGCGCGGCGGTGAGCCGCCGGGCGTAGTCTTCGAGGCGTTCGCACGCGAACGCGAGATTGGCCAGCCGCGCCTGCCGCAGGAGGGCGGCGCGATGATGGAGGAGTTGATGGAAGTTCATGGTTTCGGTGGGGGTTTACGTTGCGGTTACTCGGACCACGGACGTGCCG
>CAYYVB010000444.1:0-2661 GCA_964475035.1 uncultured Opitutaceae bacterium
ATCGAGCACGGTCACGAGGTTGAGCAACGGCTCGCCGTTGAGCGCCTGCAACTGGTCGTCGACTTGCAGGCCAAGCTGGGCGGCGAAGGAATTCTCCGGCACCACCGCGATGATCGGCGTGTAGGCGGAGAGGATGCCGACGCGGCGGACCTTCTCGTCACCCGACAAGCGCGGGTAGACCGTCAGGTCGAGGCGCTGCCCCGCGCGTTCGACGGTGAACACCGCGCGGCGGCGTCCGTCCTCGGTGCGGCCGGCGCTGGTGACGAGCGTCTGGAGCAGTTCGGGCCAGTCGGCGACTTCCTTGCCGTCGATGGCGCGGATGGTGTCGCCCACGCGCAGGCCGGCCTCGCGCGCCGGGCTCGGGACGGTCTCGCCGTTCTCGAGCGTGAGCGTCTGGGAGACGTAGCCGACGCGCGTCGTGGCGAGATCCTCGCTCGTCGGCTGGCCGACGAACCACAGGATCGTGGCGAGCGCGAAGGCGAAGAGCACATTGAAGAACGCGCCGGCCGCGAACACGATCATGCGCGTCGCATAGCTGATCGGCGGCAGCGCCGAGACATCCGTCTGCGCCTCGCCCTCGATCTCCGCCATGTCGGCCAGTTGCGGCAGGGCGACGTAGCCGCCGAGCGGGAACCACGAGAGGCGGTATTCGACGCCGTCCTTCCCGCGCCAGCCGAAGATCTTCGGGCCGAAACCGATCGAGAAGCGCTCGACCTTCACGCCGCGGCGGCGCGCCGCGAGGAAGTGGCCGAGCTCGTGCACGAAGATCGACCCGCCGAAGAACAGCACGATCAGGAAGATCGACCAGACGTTGCCGAGGGCGGAGGTGAGAAAATCCATGGGAAAGGAAAAGGGATCAGGCGGAGCGCGCCGCGGCGGCGAGACGATGCGCCGTGCGCCGGGCTTCGGCATCGGCGGCAATGACCTCGTCCAGCGTCGCGGGTTCGAAGATTTTCACTTGGGCCAGAGTCTGCTCCACGATGCCCGAAAGCGCAAGGAACGGGACCTCGCGTTGCAAGAACGCCGCGACGGCCACTTCATTCGCCGCGTTGAACACCGCCGGCGCCGTGCCGCCCGCGGCCATCGCCGCCTGCGCGACGCCGAGCAACGGGTAGCGCGCGGCGTCCACCGGCCGGAAATCCAGGGCGAAGCTGCGGTCGAGTTTCAGCGCGTCGTCGGTCGGGCAGGGGGCGCGCTCCGGGTAGAACAGCGCGTGCTGGATCGGGAAGGTCATCGACGGCGGGCAGAGCTGCGTGAGCATCGAGCCGTCGCGGAACTCGACGAGGCAATGCACGATGCTCTGCGCGTGCAGCACGGCCTGGCATTGCTCGGGGCGCAGGCCGAAGAGCCATTGCGCCTCGATCAGCTCGAGGCCCTTGTTGGCCAGCGTCGCGGAATCGACCGTGATCTTCGGTCCCATCGCCCAGTTCGGGTGCTTGAGCGCGTCGGCCGGCGTGGCGGCGGCGAGCTTTTCCAAGGACCAGTCGCGGAACGCGCCGCCGGAGGCGGTGAGCACGATGCGGCGCACGTCGTCGACGCGATGGCCCTCGAGGCACTGGAAGACGGCGTTGTGCTCGCTGTCGACCGGGAGCAGGTGCGAACCGCTCTGGCGCGCCGCGGCCATGACGAACTTGCCCGCCATGACGAGCAGTTCCTTCGACGCGAGCGCGATGGTCTTGCCCGCCGCGATGGCGGCCAGCGCGGGTTGCAGGCCGGCCGTGCCGACGACGGCGACGAGCACGGTGTCGGCCTCGGCGAGCGTGGCGAGGTCGGTCAAGCCGGCGACGCCGCCGTAGAAACGCGTGCCGGACGGAAAGGCCCCGGAGGATTTCGCAGCGATGAACGCGCCGTCGTCGAATACACCGACGTGTTTCACCCCGAACCGCCGGGCGATCTCCGCCAGCCGTTGGTGCCGGCCGTGCGCGGCGATGCCGACGAGTTCGAAACGGTCACGATAGGCCGCGAGGACGCGCAGCGTGCTTTCACCGATGGAGCCGGTGGCGCCGAGGAGGACGATGCGTCGTTTGCCGGGGGAGGTAGTCACGGAGAGGAACGCGCTTTATGGAGCCCGCCCCCGCGCGGGAACAGCACGAAATGCGGCGCGGGTGGGGGGCGGCCGGTGTTCGCCTATTGAGAGATGGCATCCGCGATCGGCTCCGTCCTGTAGGTGGCGCGCAACCTACATAGTCCGCGTAGCGCTTGTCTCTTGTAGCAGCGGACGTAAGTCCGCTGATCCGCCGCAATTCCCAGCCGACTTACGTCGGCTGCTACAGTCGGTCCGTTCGCTTTTCCTTCTCCACCTTCCCGCGCCTCAGGCGAGGAAGAGGAAAATCACATACGCCACCGGCGCGGTGAGGATCAGGCTGTCCGTCAGGTCGAAGGCGCCGCCGATGCCCGGGATCATCTTGCCCGTGTCCTTGATGTCCGCGCGGCGCTTCATGGCGGATTCGATCAGGTCCGACACGATGGTCGTCAGCGCCAACGGCACCGCGATCAACGCGCCGGCCAACGGGGACAATCCGTCCGGCAGATAATCGCCGGCCCACGCGGCAATCCCGGCGCCGACGCCGGCGGAGATGAGGACGCCGCCAACGGCGCCTTCCCAAGTCTTCTTCGGGCTGATGTTGGGCGCCATCTTGTGTTTGCCGATGGCGAGGCCGG
>CAYYVB010000445.1:0-2659 GCA_964475035.1 uncultured Opitutaceae bacterium
AAGTGAAGTGGTCTGAGCTTGGGACTTGTTACTTGTTCCTTGGTCCTTTCCGCCGGTCGCTGCGGAGCCGGCAGACGCCGCCAATGCAAACGTCAGCACCGGACGGATGCCCGGATTTTCGCGGTCGAGGCGGAGCTGGTGTTCTTGTTCGGCGCAGGCGGGGTTGTCGCGGAGGCCTTGGATGCGGCGGGTGACGCCGGACCAGTGGTCGCGAAGGACGAAAAGATCCTCGTCGAAGAGCACGCGGCCGGCCTGGCGGATGACGATGCGCTGCGATGGGTTGAGCGTGCCCAGGCGCGAGGTGCAGGTCTTGAAGCCGTGGCGACGCAGGACGGCGGACACGTCGTCGAGGTCGGACTCGCGGACTTGGATGACGGCGCCGAGTTCCTCGCTGAAGAGTTGCGAGAACGCGCTCGGGCTGCGGTCGCTGAGCTTGATGGCGGCGGCGGGCAGATCGAGGTCGACGCCGGTGTGGCCGGCGAAGGCCATCTCGACGACGGCGGCGAACAGGCCGCCGTCGGAGCGGTCGTGATAGGCGAGGAGCTTCTGCTCGCGGCCGAGGAGCTGGATGGCGTTCCAGAATTCCTTGAGGTCGCCCGGATCGTCCACGTCGGGTGCTTCGGCGCCGGTCTGCGCGACGACTTGGGCGAGGATGGAGCCGCCGAGGCGGTTCTTGCCGCGGCCGAGGTCGATGAGCAGGAGAACGGTGTCGTCGACGCGTTGCAGCTGCGGCGTCAACGTCAGCCGCACGTCCTCGACGGACGCGAAGGCGGAGACGATGAGCGAGACGGGGGCGGTCATGCGCTTTTGGCCGGCACCGTCCTTCCAGACGGTGCTCATGCTCATCGAGTCCTTGCCGACGGGGATGGTGATGCCAAGGGCGGGGCAGAGTTCCATGCCGACGGCGCGCACGGCGGCGTAGAGGTCGGCAGCGTCGCCGGGCACGGCGGGCGCGGCCATCCAGTTGGCGGAGAGGTTGACCTTGCCGAGCGCACCGATCTGCGCGGCGGCGAGGTTGGTCAGCGCCTCGCCGACGGCGAGACGGGCGGAGGCGGCGGCATCGTTGACCGCGACGGGCGTGCGTTCGCCCATCGCCATCGCCTCGCCGCTGAACACGTCGAAGGCGGCGACCGTCACACCGCAATCGGCCACGGGCACCTGCCACGGGCCGACCATCTGGTCGCGCGCAATCAAACCGCCGACGGAGCGGTCGCCGATGGTGATGAGGAAGGTCTTGTCCGCCACCGCCGGGTGCGAGAGGACGCGACGCGCGGCCTCGGCGAGCGTGAGGTCGCCGAGCTGCAACGGCGCGAGCGGGCGGCGGAGCGACGATTCGCGGCGGTGCATCCGCGGCGGTTTGCCGAGGAGGACTTCGAGCGGCAGGTCGATCGGGCGGTTTTGGAAATGCGGGTCGTCGACCACGAGGCGCTTCTCCTCGGTCGCCTCGCCGACGACGGCGAAGGGTGCGCGCTCGCGGGCGCAGAGGGTGGCGAAGGTGTCGATGCGGTCCGCGGGGATCGCGAGGACGTAGCGCTCCTGGGATTCGTTGCACCAGAGCTCGAGCGGGCTCATGCCGGGCTCGTCGCTCGGGAGCTTGCGCAGGTCGAACTTGCCGCCGCGACCGCCGTCGTTGACGAGTTCGGGCAGGGCGTTCGAGACGCCGCCGGCGCCGACGTCGTGGATGAAGGCGATGGGGTTGTCCGCGCCCATCGCCCAGCAGCGGTCGATGACTTCCTGGCAACGGCGCTGCATCTCGGCGTTGTCGCGCTGGACGCTGGCGAAATCGAGGTCCTCGGTGCCGGCGCCGCTCGCCATCGAGCTGGCCGCGCCGCCGCCGAGGCCGATGAGCATGGCCGGTCCGCCGAGGACGACGAGTTTGTCGCCCGGCTTGATCTCGCCCTTCTGCACGTGGTCGGCGCGGATGTTGCCGAGGCCGCCGGCGATCATGATGGGCTTGTGGTAGCCGCGGAGCTCGGTCGCGGGCGCGCCCGAGGGCGGAACGCTGAAGGCTGAAGGCGGAAGGCCGGAACTCTTGCCTTCCGCCCTCCGCTTTCCGCCTTCCGCCGAAGCCGAAGGAACTTCGGCTTCGTAGGTGCGGAAATAACCGTTGATGGCGGGGCGGCCGAACTCGTTGTTGAACGCCGCGCCGCCGAGCGGGCCTTCGATCATGATGTCGAGGGCGGAGACGATGCGGCCGGGTTTGCCGTGATCCTTTTCCCACGGCTGTTCGGCGCCGGGGAGGCGGAGGTTCGAGACGGTGAAGCCGACGAGGCCGGCCTTCGGCTTGGCGCCGCGGCCGGTGGCGCCTTCGTCGCGGATCTCGCCGCCGGAGCCGGTGGCGGCGCCGGGGAAGGGCGAGATGGCGGTCGGGTGGTTGTGCGTCTCGACCTTGCAGAGGAGATGGATGTCCTCGGTGCGGGTGACGTATTCGCCCGTCTGCGGGTCGACGAAGAAGCGTCCGCCCTGCGAGCCGGCGAGGACGGCGGCGTTGTCCTTGTAGGCCGAGAGAATACCGTCCGCGTGGAGCTGGTAGGTATTCTTGATCATCTGGAACAGCGAGCGGTCCTGCTTCGCGCCGTCGATCTCCCAGGTGGCGTTGAAGATCTTGTGGCGGCAGTGCTCGGAGTTGGCCTGCGCGAACATCATCAGCTCCACGTCG
>CAYYVB010000446.1:0-2649 GCA_964475035.1 uncultured Opitutaceae bacterium
GGTAGGTCTCGGCGTCGGCCAGCTCGTCGGCGAAGACGAGCGTGTTGAACGTCACATAACCGCGCACGCCGCGCCGGTGCAGGAATTCCATCAGGCGCGGCAGGTCGGCGACGGTGAAATTGTGCGCGCGCATGCGCGCGTTGAAGCGTTCGAGGCCGAAGTAGATCGCGTCGGCGCCGTTCTCGACCGCGGCCTTGGCGCATTCCCAGTCGCCGGCGGGCGCGAGGATTTCCGGACGTGCGGGGCGGGCCGCGGCGGCGGATGTGTCGGACGAATGCTGGGCGAGGGGAGTCACGCTGCGCACCTCTGTAGGCCGGCGCGGCGGGGCTGCAACTGCGAACCCTGCGCCTGCGGCCTCACGGCACGGCGACCGGCGGTCGCGGCGCGGAGGCGTGCGGTGCGTGCCGGCGGACGCGCGCGGCAAGCACGACCGCGAGTCCAAAGGACACCACGGCGACGAGACCGGCGCGCGGGAAGCCTTCCAGCCGCCCCGTGGCGAGGTCACGCGTGACGAGCGCGCCCGCCACGAGGTTGGCGAGGGCGCTGAAGCCTTGTTGCGCGGCCGAGTTCACGCTCATGAAACCGCCGCGGTAGCGGGCCTCGACGGCGTTGGTGATCAGCGCCATCGCCGGCGGGAAACGGCCCGACATCGCGACCATGAACAACGTGGTCACCAGCAACGCGACGACGACGGGCACGGGCGGGAGATTGGTCAGCGCGAAGGCCGCCACGGCGGCGACGGCGCTGATGATGCCGAGCACGCGGACCTTGTCGTGCCGGTCGGCGAGCCGGCCGATCCACGGCACGGTGATGAACGTGCAGGCGCCGCCGACGAGGTAGATGAGCGGCAGTTGCGCCTCGGTCAGGCCGACGTTGGCGACCATGACCGGCGCCATGAACGGGGCGACGCAACCGCCGGCGAAGACGAGCGCGGCCGAGAGTTGAAAGCCACGCTGGTGCAGCGGATGGCGGAGGATTTCGCGCATCTGCTGCCACGGCGGTGTGATGACCGGATGCGGCGGCAGGTCCGGCAGGGTGCGCCAGACGAAGGTGCCGATGACCACGCTCAGGCCCGCGAGCAGGAAGAACGGCGCGTGCCACTCGAACCAATCCGCGAGCAACAGGCCGGCCGGCACGCCCATGACGGCAGCGAAGGGGAACGCCGTCATCACCACGCCCAGCGCGGCGCCGCGTCGTTCGGGCGGCACGATGTCGCCCGCGGCGGCCATGACCACCGCGCCGGCGAGTCCGCCGAAGGCTCCGGCCAAGAGGCGCGCGAACAGCAACACGGTGTAGTTGGGTGCGAGCGCACAGGCGAGCGTCGCCAGGCCGAAGCCCGTGTAGAGCGTGAGCAGGGCGCGTTTGCGGTCGTAGCGGTCGAGCACGAAGCCGCCGGCGAATCCCGTCGCCGCCGCGGCGAGGCTGTAGGAGGCGACGAGATAGCTGAATTGCGCGGCGCTGATGTCCAGCAACTCCATGAGATGCGCGCCCAGCGGCATCAGCATCATGTAATCCATGATGTGCGTGAACTGCACCGCGGCGAGCGTGGCGAGGGCGAGGCGTTCGCGGCGATGGGCGGCGGTCATGAAGGCGGCGACGATTCAGGGAATGGACGTCGGGGCAACGCCGGTTTGTTCAGCCTTGGTTGGCTCGTGCCGGCGCATTGACGGTGAAGGGCGGTCGCGTCTGCAACGCGCTTTGCAACGGGCCGACGACGGCCTGAGCGGCCTCGATGAAAAGTTGCGCGCCTTTGCCGGGATGGCGTCGGTAGTGGCGGATGAGCGCGATTTCGCGCGTCGGCGCGGTGCCGGTAAACTTGCGATAGACGAGTCCGGCGGGGTCGTTGGCGTTGCGCGCGCTGCGGGGCAGGATGCTGACGCCGAGGCCCATCGCGGCGAGGCTCTTGACCGTGGCGAGTTGCGCGCACCGGTGCGCGATGCGCGGCTCGAAGTCGTAGTCGCCGCTGATGCGCCGCACCTGCGCGGCGAGCGACGAGGCGTCGCCGAGGAGGATGAAGTTCTCGTCCTTCAGGTCGCGAAAGGTCACCTCGGCCGCCGTCGCGAGCGGGTGAGTCGCACTCAAGGCGAGCAGCAGTGGCTCGGTGAACAGCGTCGTCTGCACGATGCGCGGCTCGTTGATGAGCGGCAGCGAGATCAGGCCGAGGTCGAGGTCGCCTTCGAGGACGCCGCTCACAAGGTTGGGGCGGAAATGCTCGTAGCTGCGCAGCTTGAGCCGGACATCGTTGGCGCGACAGTGAGCGATGACCGCCGGGAAGAAAAAGTGGGCCACCGTCGGGATGGCGCCGACCGTCACGCGATGCCCGCGGCCCGGGTCCTCTTTCAATTCACGCAAGGCGTTATCCGCCTCGGATAGGATCCGGCGGGCGTGCTCGATCAGAACGTGGCCCGCCTCCGTCAGCGCCACGCTCCGCCCGAGGCGATGGAAGAGCGATTGGCCTACCTCGGATTCTAAGTTTATTATCTGCTGACTGAGAGATGGTTGAGAAACAAAGCAGCGCGCCGCGGCCTTGGTGAAACTGCCGGTTTCGGCAACGGCCACGAAGTAGCGGAGTTGGTAAATTTCCATAGGAAAATACGATGATACGGATAGAAACTAAGTATTTCTCCTATTGCAAGGCCGGTGGTATTC
>CAYYVB010000447.1:0-2640 GCA_964475035.1 uncultured Opitutaceae bacterium
GCGCCTTCCTCGGCGCCCTGCTCATCGGCTGGCTCGTGCCGATCCTGAGCGAGTATTTCGCCACGGTCGCCGGCAGCAAGGCCGGGGGCTTCCGCTACACGATGGCGATCTTCGCCGTCGTGTCGGTCGTGATGTTCCTCTACACGTTCTTCAACACGCGCGAACGCGTCGCGCCGCCCGCCGACCAGCAGGCCGCGCTGGGCGAGGACCTCGGCAACCTCTTCCGCAACGGCCCGTGGCTCGTGCTCTTCTTCGCGGGTTTCCTCACGCTGGCCAACACCGGCCTGCGCAGCGGCTCCGGCGTCTATTATTTCAAATACGTCGTCGGTGACTTCTCCGGTCTCGGCAATTTCAACTTCGCCGGCTTCCTCGCCTTCATCGGCGGCGCGCTCTGCACGAAGCTCTTCACGCGCTTCGCCTCGCGCCGGAAGCTCATGATCGGGCTCACCATCCTGAACGCGCTCGCCATGGCCGCGTTCTACTTCGCCGACCCGCGCAACCTGCCGCTCCTCTACGCGCTCAACATTTTCGCCTCCTTCGTCGCCGGTCCGACGCCGGCCATCGTCTGGTCGATGTATGCCGACACCGCCGACTACGGCGAATGGAAGTTCGGCCGCCGCAGCACGGGCCTCGTGTTCTCCGCCACGGTCTTCGTGCAGAAGGTCGGCCTCGCCATCGGCAGCGCGATGATCGGCTGGCTGCTGAGCTACTACGGTTACGTCGCCGAGGTCGCGCAATCCGAGCGCGCGCTTCACGGCATCATGCTCCTCTTCAGTGTGCTCCCCGGCGGCTTCGCGCTGCTGAGCGGCCTCGCCATCTGCTTCTACCGCCTCGAGGAAGCCGACGTGAAAAAGATCGAGGCTGAACTCGCCGCCCGCAAGGGCGCCGCCGCCTGATTCCCATGTCGCTCGTTCCTCGTTCCCTGCTCTTCGCCCTGCTCATGCCGGCCGGCCTCGCTTCCGCTTCCTCTTGGTCCGTCGTCGAAACCGCCCGCGACAACGGCCATCGCCTCACGCCGGTCGCGGCGCCCGCCGCGGCCTCCGCGCCCGCCGCCGCGGACGCGCTTCGCATCGATCCCGCGGTGCGTTTCCAGGAAATGATCGGCTTCGGCGGTGCGCTGACCGAGTCCTCCGCCTGGGTGCTCGCGCAGTTGCCGCCGGAAAAGCGCCAGGAAGTCATCGCGGCGTATTTCTCCCCGGAAGGCCACGGCTACACGCTGGCCCGCACCCACATCAACAGCTGCGATTTCTCGCTCTCGATGTGGTCGCTCGCCGAAACGCCGGGCGACTATGAGCTGCACGATTTCTCGCTCGCGCCCATGCGCCGCTGGTTGATGCCGCTCCTGCACGACGCCCATCGCGCCGCCGGCCCCGGCCGCTTGCGCCTCATGGCGTCGCCGTGGAGCCCGCCGGCATGGATGAAGACCAACTTCCGCATGGACGACGGCGGCCGCCTCCGCCGCGAATACGCGCCCGCGTGGGCGCGGTTGTTCGTGAAGTTCATCGAGTCGATGCAGCGCGAGGAAGGCCTCCCGATCTGGGCCATCTCGGTGCAGAACGAACCCGAGGCGCACCAAGTCTGGGAATCCTGCCTCTACACCCCCGAGCAGGAGCGCGACTTCATCCGCGACCACCTCGGTCCCGCGTTGGAGCAGGCCGGCCTCTCGCACGTGAAGCTCATCGCCCACGACCACAACCGCGACATCCTCGAGGCACACGCCGACGCCATCCTCGGCGATCCCGCGACTGCGAAATACGTCTGGGGCCTCGGCCTGCACTGGTATGTGAGCAACGACTTCGCCGCCAGCGCGCGCGTCCTCGCGAAATATCCCGACAAACCCATCCTCTTCACCGAAGGCTGCTGGGAAGGCGGCAAGGACCTCGGCGTCTGGTCGCACGGCGAAAAATATGTCCAGCAGATGCTCGGCGATTTCCGCCATGGCGTCAGCGGCTTCATCGACTGGAACATCGTCCTCGACCAGCGCGGCGGCCCGAACCACGTCGGCAACTTCTGCGACGCGCCCGTCATCGTCGACACGAACACCAAGGAGATCCGCTACAGCGCCGCGTTCTACTACCTCGGCCATTTCTCGCGCCACGTGCCGCCCGGCTCGCACCGCATCGCGAGCTCCGGCGGCCCCGAGGGCCTCGAGAGCATCGCCTTCGCACGGCCCGACGGAAAGGTCGCCGTCATCGTCATGAATCCCACCGCCGCGCCGCGCACGTTCACCCTCGACGCCGGCGCCGGCGCCGTGGCCTGTGCGATCCCCGCGCACGGCATCCAGACCTACGTGCACACGCCCTGAATTTTCCGCCATGACCCGCCCGCTTCCCTCCCTGCTCTTCTTCCTCACCCTCATGACCTCCGTCACCGCCATAGAAAAATGGGAACTGATCTGGGCCGACGAGTTCGACCGTAACGGCGCGCCCGATCCGGCGAAGTGGTCCTACGACGTCGGCGGCGGCGGCTGGGGCAACGAGGAGTTGCAATTCTACACCGACGACCGCCGCGAGAACGCGCGGGTCGAGAACGGCCACCTCATCATCGAGGCGCACCGCGAGAAATGGGAGAACCGCGACTATACTTCCGCCCGCCTCGTCACGAAGAACAAGGGCGACTGGACCTACGGCCGCTTCGAGA
>CAYYVB010000448.1:0-283 GCA_964475035.1 uncultured Opitutaceae bacterium
CTACGGGCGAGGCTTGCGGATGGATTCCAACGCTGCGAGCGCCGCGTCGCGCGCGGCGCCGTGCTCGACCATCGGTGCGGGATAGTTTTCGCCGAGCGTGACACCGGCCGCGCGCAACTCGAGCGGCGTCGCGGTCCAGGGTTGATGGATCAATTCGGGCGACAGCCGCCCGAGCTCCGGCACCCAACGACGCACGTAGTCGCCGTTCGGATCAAATTTCAGGCCCTGCAAGATCGGGTTGAAGATGCGGAAATACGGCGCCGCATCCGCCCCGCAGCCCGCG
>CAYYVB010000448.1:293-2638 GCA_964475035.1 uncultured Opitutaceae bacterium
AGCGCGTTGGCCGCGAGGTCGGCGTCGACGAGCGTGTCCCAGAACCATGCCGCGCCCTCCTGCCAGGAAAGCCGCAGGTGCTTCACGAGGAAGGACGCCACGATCATGCGCACGCGGTTGTGCATCCAGCCGGTCGCCCAGAGCTGCCGCATCCCGGCGTCGACGATCGGATATCCGGTCTGCCCGCGCTGCCAGGCGCGCAACTGGGTGGCATCCGCACGCCAGGGGAACGCCGCGAACTCCGCGCGCAACGGCGCCTCCGGCGTGTGCGGAAAGTGGTAGAGCAGATGATACGCGAACTCGCGCCAGCCGACCTCGCTCAGGAAAACCTGCGCGCCGCGACTCGACGGGAACACGCCGGTGTCCTTGCTCAACGCGCGCACCGCCGCCCAGATCTGGCGCGGGCTGATCTCGCCGAAATGCAGGTGTGGCGACAGCGCGGAGGTGCCGTCCTTGTCCGGCCGGTTGCGCTCGTCGGCGTATTCCTCCACGGCGCGAGAGAGAAAGTGCTTCAACCGCTTCGCCGCGCCGGCCTCGCCGGGCTGCCACGCTGCGCGGAAACCTTCGTCCCACGAGATGCGCGGCAAAAGCCCGAGCTCATCCAACACAAGCGACCGCGGCCATTTCTCCGGCGCGCGCCACGGTCCGGCGGGCAGCTTTACCGGCTCCGGAACCTCCAGCGTCAGGCAGTGTTTCCAGAAGGGCGTGAAGACTTGGAACGGGCCGCCCGTCTTGTTTTTCACCGTGTGCGGTTCGAACAGAACGGACGCGGCGAAGCTCTTCACCTCCAAATCGGCCGTGCTGAGCGCCGTCTTCAAAGCCGCATCGCGCGCGATGGAGGCCGGTTCGTAACGCCGGTTCCAATACAGCGCCGTCGCGCCGGTCTGCTTGATCAAGTCGCGCAGCGCCGTCTCCGCGTCGCCGCGCGCGAGCACGAGCCGCAGGCCACGCTCGCGCAGCGAGGCGTCGAGCGCAGCGAGCGAGTGATGCAGCCACCAGCGTGAAGCACCGCCGGGCGCCCAGCGGCCTTCGCCGGTGTCATCGAGGATGTAGACTGGAATGACCACCCCACCGCGCGCGAGCGCCGCGTGCAGCGCGGGATTATCCTGCAAGCGGAGATCCAGACGGAACCAGACCAAAGTGGCTAACATGCCGCGACACAGGTAGTCCGATGCGTTGCGTTGTAAAGCGACCAGACGCCGGGAAATAGCAGATTGCCAAGAAAGGCGGCGTCGGCACCCTCTGCTATGCAGACCGGATCACATGCCGCGCGTTGCGGTGGATAAACTTCCTCCTGACCGTCTGTTTTCTCCCATGAATTTTCGCGACAAGCTCCTGCAGCACCTCGCCCACAAGCATTACGTGCCGGCCACGCTCGACCAGCTCGGCAAACAACTGCGTCTCCAGACCAAGGACCGGCGCAAGTTCTCCCAGGAGGCGCGTGAGCTGATCCGCAGCGGCGCCATCGTCCTCGTGAAGGGCGACCGCCTCTGCCTGCCGCAGGAAGCGGACCTCATCACCGGCCGCATCCAGTTCCGCGCCTCCGGCTCCGCCATCGTCTTTCCCGAGGCCAAGGTCAACCAACCCGACAAATCCCCTCCGATCCAGATCGCCGCCGAGAACACCCATGTCGCCCTCCACGGCGACACTGTCGTCGTCCGCCTCATCACCGGCCGCGAGCGCCAGCAATATCGTTTCCTCAAGCCCAACGAGCCCGCCGGTCGTGTCATCGAGGTGCTCCAGCGCGGCAAGGACACCACTACCGGCACCCTGCAACGCGGCCGCACCTACTTCTACGTCGCCCCCGACGATCCGCGCATCGGCCACGACATCATCGTCGAAGACCCGATGCGCTCGAAGCTGCGCCCCGTCCCCGCCGTCGGCGACAAGGTCGTCGTCCGTCTCAGCGAGTGGACCGAGCGCAACCTCAACCCCGAGGGCGAGATCATCGAGAAACTCGGCCGCTCCTTCGAGCCCCGCGCCGAACTCGCGGCCATCTTCCACAAATACAACCTGTCGACCGCCTTCCCGCCCGAGGTCCAGCGCGAGGCCGCCGCCCTGCCCGCGCAGGTCCGCCCCGCCGACCTCGCCGGTCGCACCGATTACCGCGGCGTCCCGACCTTCACTATCGACCCCGACGACGCCAAGGACTTCGACGACGCGCTCTCGCTTGAGTATCTCGACCACGGCGAGATCTGCGTCGGCGTCCACATTGCCGACGTCAGCACCTACGTCCGCGCCGGCACGCACCTCGACCGCGAGGCGATGAACCGCGGAAACTCCAGCTATCTCGTCGGCACCGTCGTGCCGATGCTGCCCGAAAAACTGTCCAACGGCCTCTGCTC
>CAYYVB010000449.1:0-2615 GCA_964475035.1 uncultured Opitutaceae bacterium
TTTTAACTGTCACCCATCAGAGGCCAAAAGTGTCACCCATCAGAGGCCAAACACCGGGAGACCCCGCCCTACAACTCGGTGCGGACGCTGATTGGATCGCGTTTGGCGCCGCCCTCCACTTGCGGCGCAAGTGTTCACTGAAAACGAAAAAGGCCGGTCGGAGACCGGCCCTACTTTTTGCCCGCACCGTTGGTCGGGCGGCGGGCGTTTTGTAACCTATTAGGTTACAAAACGCGTTTCGCTCACTTCGCTACCTCGGCGAGCTTCTCGAGGACGATGCCGCCGGTGAGGAGCTCGGGGAGGATGACGGGCTCGGGCTTGCCGGGGGCGTAGATCAGGTTGAAGGGCACCGCGGAGCGGTTCCACTTCGCGAGCTCGCGCGTGATCGCGGCGTCGCGGTTCGTCCAGTCGGCCTTCAGGAGGAGCACGTTCTTCTTGCCGAACTCGGCGAGCACTTCGGCCGACGAGAACACGGCGCCCTTGTTCGTCTGGCAGGTGGCGCACCAGCGCGCGGTGAAGTCGACATAGACGAACCGGCCCGCGGCTTGCGCGGCGGCGACGGCTTCGGGGCTCCATTTTTCCCAGACGACTTGGTAGGCGGCGACGCCGTTGGCGTCGGTCGCGGGCGCGCCGGCGACTTCCTTCGGCCAGCCGAGCCACAGGCCGGCGACGAGCAGCACGGCGGCGAAGACGCGGCCGAAGGCCTGCTTCGCGGGTTTGCCGAAGGCCTGGCCGAAACGGCCGTAGGCCCACGCGGCCATGGCGATGAGCACGAAGGCGAAGCCGATCCAGAGCAGCGCGTAGTCGTCGTGCGCCGTCTGCCCGGCGAGCACCCAGAGCAGCCAGCCGACGGTCGCGTAGAGCGGGAAGGCCATGAACTGCTTGAAGGTCTCCATCCAAGCTCCGGGGCGGGGGAGGAACTTGATCGCCGCCGGGAAGATCGAGAGCAGCAGATACGGCGCGGCGAGGCCGAGCGCGATGGCGGTGAACACGAGGAGCGACTCGCCGGCCGAGAGCGCGAGCGCGGCGCCGAGCGCGGGGGCGAGGAACGGCGCGCTGCACGGCGTGGCGACGAGCGTGGCGAGCATGCCGGTGAAGAACGAGCCGGCGAGGCCCTCCTTGCTCTGCAACGACGCGCCGGCGCCGGTGGCGGAGAGGCCGACCTCGAAGAGGCCGCTGAGGTTCAGCGCGAAGATCAGGAGGAACGCCGCCATGCCGAAGACGAAGGCGGGCGATTGCAGCTGGAAACCCCAGCCGAGCTGCGCGCCGCCGGAGCGGAGCGCGAGGAGCAGGCCGGCGAGGGCCCAGAACGAGAAGAGCACGCCGGCCGTGAACACGAGGCCGTGCTGCACGACCTTGGCCTTGTCGCTGCCCGATTGGTTGACAAAGCCCATGATCTTGATCCCGAGCACGGGAAACACGCAGGGCATCAGGTTCAGCACGAGGCCGCCGAGCAGAGCGAGCACGAGCGTGGCGAAGAGGGACGTGGCGGCGGGCGCGGCCGTGGTGTCCGCGGGCGCGGCGTTGGTGGAGTCACCACCCGCGGTCTTCGCGGCGGCGTCGGTGCCGGCCGCGGCCTTGACCGGTTCGCGCACGACGAAGGGTGTGTCGACGAGCAGGCCCTTGGCGGTCGAGACGGGGGCGATGCCGTTGCTCGCGCGCAGGATGCCCTTGAGTCCGGCGGCGTCGGCCGGGCCGTCGGAAGCGGCGACGAGCTCGAGCTGATAAGTGTCACCGTCGCGCGTGAGTGTTTGCGGCGCGGCGTAATCGACGACGGCATTCTCGTCGAAGTAGTGCAATTCGCCGAGGTCGTGCGTGGTCTGGGTGCGGGGCGTGATGCGCAGCGTGATGCGATCGCCGTCGCGGCGGGCGGAGAAGGCCCAGTCCTTCTCGGTGCGCGGCAGTTGGTAGAAATTATTGTTGAAGAGGCGCGCGATGGACATGTCCGCGCCGGGTTTCTCGGCGGTCACGGGGCGCGTGAGCGTGAGGTCGGCTTCGCCGGGCATGCAGACGTCCTTGCACATGAGCCATTCGGCGAAGGCCTTCAGCGTCACGGTGGAGCCGACGGCGAGGTCGGCGGGCGGCGTGATCTGCACGTAGAGGAAGGTGTCTTTCTCGTAGCCGTTGCCGGTGACTTTGCCGGCGGTGTCCTTCACGACGTAAGGTGTCGGCCAGACGATCGGGCCGGCGGTGAAGCCCGGCGGGAGTTTCCAAGTCAGGGCGGTCGGGTAACCGGTGCCGGGGTTGATCCAGTAGGTGTGCCAATGCGGGTCGTGCTGCAGTCGCAGGGCGACCCAGAACGGTTGGCCGGGCTGGATCGAGTTGTCGTGCGCGACAAGCTGGGCGACGACGGAGCCGTTGCGGACCGGTTGGGCCGAGGCGGAAAGAAAGAGCGCGGCGAAGAGGGCGAGGCCGGTCAGGGCGGCGAGGAATCGGCGGAGATGCATCACGGGTGAGAGTAGGCGGACGGTGGTTTATTTCAAACGGGGATCGCCCGGGCGTCGGGGCGGTCGGGCAGGGGCGGAATAGAGTTTGTGACGGCGGGTGGGGAACGGGGTTCCCCAGAGCTTAGACGGACGAGGCGGGGGTTTCCGCGAAAAGTTTTGTGGAATAAT
>CAYYVB010000450.1:0-2593 GCA_964475035.1 uncultured Opitutaceae bacterium
ACACGCCCGGCATGCGCGAACTCCAGCCGTGGCAGGCCGACGAGGCGCTCGACGATGTCTTCGCCGACCTCAAGGATCTGACGCGCCGCTGCAAGTTCACCGACTGTTCGCACACGACGGAGCCCGGGTGCGCCGTCACCGCCGCGCTCGCCGACGGCACGCTCGAGCCCACGCGCTGGCAAAGTTACCAGCGCCTGCAGCGCGAGATGGCCTTCGAGGTGCGCCGCGTCGATCGCCGTGCCTCGCAGAAGAACAAGACCGAGTGGAAGAAGGTCACCAAGCAGCTCCGCCAGCGCGTCCGCGAAAAACGCGGCGAAGACTGAGCGCGCGTCGTCGCTGCGCCGCCCCGCTCCCTCGCACACTATCCGGTGCGAACGTTGTGATCGACCGTCGGGCCGGCTTCAGCCGGCCTCCCCTGCGGCGGCGCACCTCCTTCAGGCCGGTTAAAACCGGCCCTACCCACGGCCTCGGTATTTTGCGTATTACGCAAAGTTGAGTTATTGCTTAATACGCAACAAAGGGTCGGACGCCGGGCGCAGTTCGCTCGGGCGTTGGTCGGGTGGCGTGTCGGGTTCGCCGACGCAGCGTTGACGCTGCGGGGGGCGCCGGAATAATGCAGCCCATGTTCACCATCATCGGCGCAGACGGTAAGGAATACGGGCCGGTTTCGGCCGAGAAACTGCGGGAATGGATCGCGAGCGGGCGCGCCAACGCCCAAACCCAATGCCGGCGCGACGGCGAAACCGCCTGGAGCACGCTGGGCTCGCTGCCTGAGTTCGCCGCGGCATTCTCCGCTCCGCCGCCCCCGCCCACCGGCAACGCCTTCGGCGGCGCGGCCGGCCAAGTGGACCCCGAGGCCTACGCCGCCGCCATCACCGGACGCGGCGTTTCGCTCGATATCGGCGCCGCCCTCAGCCGCGGCTGGGGATTGATGAAGTCCGACTACTGGACCTTCGTCGGCATCACGGCACTGATGATCGTCGTCATCGCGGTGGCCAATTTCATCCCCATCGCCGGCTTGCTCCTGAACGGCATCCTTCTTGGCGGCATCCAATTCTACTACCTCAAGCGCATGCGCGGCCAGTCGGCCGAGTTGAGCGACTGCTTCATCGGTTTCTCGGTCATGACCGGTGCGCTCATTATCGCGACGCTGTTGGCGACGGTGTTCACGATGATCGGCATTTTCCTGCTCATCCTGCCGGGCATCTACCTCGCCGTGGCCTACACTTACACCTATCTGCTGGTCTTGGATCACGGCCTCGATTTCTGGCCGGCGCTGGAGGTGAGCCGCCGCGTGATCACGAAGAACTGGTTCTGGCTCTTCCTGCTCATCATCGTCGCCGCGCTGCTCAGTTCGCTCGGCCTGCTGCTCATCGGCATCGGCTACTTCCTCACGGCGCCGCTGCTCTACGCCGCCATCGTCGCGTCCTACGAGCAACTCGTCGGCCCGCGTCAACCGTAAGCGCCCGCACGCGTCTTGCCCTGACGAGGCCGGTCTGCGGACCGGCCTTTTTTGCGCCTAGGTCTGCGCCCGACGGCGGGCGCGCCAGCCGTCGAGCGACCACGCGCCGGGGCCGAAAGCGAGGACGATGACGCTCACCAGGAGGAAGAGGAACGGATCGGCGCCGAAGAATTGATCGGGGTCGCGGAAAATCTGCGTAAGCTCCTCGCGGTGCGCGGTGGCATATGCGACCAGCATCGTGAAAGTCAGCGGCAAGGCCGCCGGACGTGCGAAGAGCCCGAGCGCGAGCAGCGCGCCGCCGACCAATTCGGTCGCCCCGGCCGCGAAGGCGTTGAGCTGCGGCAGCGGAATCCCGAGCGAGTCGAAGTAACCGGCCGTGCGCTCCAGGTTCATCAGCTTGCCCCAGCCGGTCTGCGCAAACGACCAGCCCCAGTAAAGCCGGAGCGCGAAAAGCAGCGGCGCTTGCAGGTGCGAGGCGAGGACGTCGAGGCGATCGAGCAGGGCGCGGGGGTTCATGGCGGATGAGAGTCCGCCGGCGCGCACTTATTC
Organism: uncultured Opitutaceae bacterium; assembly: GCA_964475035.1. Classification (GTDB taxonomy): domain Bacteria; phylum Verrucomicrobiota; class Verrucomicrobiia; order Opitutales; family Opitutaceae; genus Didemnitutus. Next base: position 2,012 of record CAYYVB010000450.1, read on the forward strand.
CGGGTGGAGCGGATTTTTCTTCCGGTAGAGAATATGCCGGCGGAGCGGATGGCCCTCGGGCAGGCGCGGGTGATCGAAATCGCCGGCGAGATCGCGCGTGAAGCCGAGCCGCTCCATCACGCGCCACGAACGCTCGTTGGCCGGGACGGTGAACGAGACCAATTCGCCGAGCCGCAAGGTCTCGAAGCCATAGCGCACCGCCTCGCGCGCCGCCGCGGTCGCGAGGCCGCGCCCCCAGAATTTGCGCCGCAGCCGCCAGCCGACCTCGACGCACGGCGTGAAGTGCGCCGTCCACGTCGGCGGATTCAGCCCCGTCCACCCGGCGAGTTCGCCGTCGACGTCCACCGCCCACAAACCCCAGCCGCGCTCCGCGATGCCGGCGCGCACGCGCTGCAGCGTCGCCGCCGATTCCTCGCGCGACAGCGCTGCCGGCATGTGACGCATCACCTCGGGATCGGCGTTCATCTCGGCGAACGCCTCGAGATCGTCGTCGCGCCATTGGCGCAACATGCAGGTGGACGGGGGCGTGGGCATGGCTGAGCGTGGCGCAAGCGGCGCGGAGCGGAGTCCGCGCCCTACCGC
>CAYYVB010000451.1:0-2591 GCA_964475035.1 uncultured Opitutaceae bacterium
CGACAAGGTCCTCGCCCAACTCTACCCGATATGAGCCCCGCGACCCGCACCCGTTATTTCTCGCTCTGGAGCAAAGCCTGCCGCGTGAAGGGCTGGAACGCGAAGGACGACGGCCTGCGCCGCGCCACGGTGTTGAGTTGCATGGCGCAGGTGCGCGGCCCGGAGGCGACAACGTCCGACCCGGCGTTCGGACCCGACGAGATCACGGCACTGTTCGTGTTCCTGGACCATCTGGCGCACCCGAGCGACCTGCTGAAGTCGGCGGCCTGGGTGGATTGCCAGACCGATTACCGGGCCTACAACCGCGCTCGGCAGGCCGACTGGCACGAGGAGCAAGCCTACGGCCGCCAGGGCAGCGGCAAACTGCGTAGAAATCGCTTTGGCGGGCAGAAGAAGGCCGCGGGAGAGGCGCTGGACCCCCTCGACCCGGCGGCCATCCAAAAGCGTTTTCTGACGATGCGGACGCGGAATGAGCGCCGCACCGGCTACCAGAGCAAAAAAGGCCAAATTTTGGCCGGCATCGATCTGGCCTCTGGTCCCGACCGGACCGTGAAGGTCGTTGTCAACCAGGCGGGCGTGCCCGTGGCGCCGCCCGTCGTTGTCCGGGGCGAGGACGACGGAGACCCGTTTTGATGGTCGCACGCACACATGCTGGCCAGGGCGAGCTGGATTTCAGCGCCAAGACGGAGGCGGCGCCCGTCGCCTCCATCGAGGATGTCGAGCGCCTGGTCGGCGTGCTGCGCGAACACGGTCAACTGACGGCGGCCGAAATCTGCGAGAAGCTCGGGATGCCGCCGAGCGAGACGAACAAGCGCAAGATCAGGGCCGCGGCTGAGGCCGGCCGCCCTGGCATCGTCAGCTTCCCGAACTCGCCAGGCTACACGTTGAGCGCGACCTGCACCGATGCAGAGAAGCTCGCGTGCCTGGCGGCGTGGGCGGAGTTCCGAGAGAAGATCACGCGCACCGAGGTGCTTTACCGGACGCACTTCCACAGCCTCGGCCTGAAGCCATGAAATTCCACCACGGCCAGCAGCTCCAGGGCGGCGACAGCTTTGATGACGCGAAGCACGCCGCGGCGCGCGCCGAGGGCCGCGAGTCGGCCCAGGAGACCGAGCCGACGCAGGCGATGATCGACACGCTGATGAAGCACGTCCGGAATCAGTTCTACACGAGCTGGCCGGAGAAAAAGTGGCTTCAGGAGCAGCGGCTGATCCTGATGGTCCTGACCTGGCCGGCGACCTGGCTAAACCAGCGTGGCATCGGCCTGCCTCTGCATCGATACGAGGCGATCCTGCGCGAAATCATCGTCGGCATCCAGCGCCACGGCGCGACGGCGGAGATCAAGTATTTCCCGGCCTATTTCGAGCACGCCGTTAAGTCCTGGTTCGTCCACAACGGCGAGGACCTCTACGAGGAGCGGAAGAGCATCCGCAACGCGCTCGATCTGCGCTTCCTCAAGGGCCTGAAGGCGGCCGCCCCGACCGGCCCCGACCCGATGGAGGTCCTGGCCAAGACGAACGCCGTGCTTGCCACCACCAGACGGCGGCCGAAGACTCAGAAAACCGATGATCAGCAGCCCGACCTTTTCAGCATTTGAGGCCGTCTTAAGCGGCCAAAACGGGCTCCTTAAGGCCGCCTGGAGCGAGTCCCAAACCTCTGTCATTTGCGGGGGATTCGGCCTCTCCAGGTCCCAAACCACGAGCAGGGCGGCGGAGACCCGCGGCGACTCGATTTTCCCTCTGTATTCAGCCCGGATCAGGGCTGCTAAGGGTTTTTAAGGGCGAGACCCAATCCTTGCGGCAAGACTCAACGGAGTGAGAAGAGGACTTTGTTTCCGGTCACACTCTCTCTGAGCTCTCTGTGCCTCTCAGGTTTGCCTCTGTGACCTGTTGGAAAAGAGCCCGGGATTGGTTCACCTCTCAACTGATCAGCAGCAGCCGCACCTCGCCCGGACGGGTTTCCGGCGCGCGGTGGATGCACGGCGGCACCGGGTTGCCCGGATAAGCCAAGGCAATGCGCCAGAGATTGAAATGCCCGAACGAAAACGGCACCGCACCCGGAGCCGCGGCGTAGTGGAGGTCGTAGCAGTGCTCGGCGAGGAATTCCCTGAAATCCTCGTCGTCCGCTCCGCCGTGGAGCTTGAGCAGCTCCGCCCGCGTCGCGGGATGATCGACGCGACGCACGGCGTCCTCGTTGCGCAAGCCTTCGCTCGCCGGACCGAAGTAGGTGCAGAGGTAGGTGTCGGCCGGGACCGGAGCGCGGTCGGCGTGGAACGAGAACACGTCGGTCGCCACGACGGCGTCGGGATCGTCATGTTCGCCGCCGTTGATGTAGTTCAGCACCGGGTCGAGTTGCCGGTCCCGCAGCCGCCGGAAATCCGCCAGCATCGCCTCGACCGCGAGTCGTCCTGCCGCACTCACCGGCAACGCCAGCAACTCGTCCTCCTCCAGCGCGTGGATGCCTGCGTCGTCACGCGCCAGCGCCCGCGCCACCTCGCCAAAATCCCCGGCGAGCGACCGCGTCCAGCACAGCGCATTGACGCCGTGACGCAGCGGCGTCTCGACCAATTCGGTGAACGAGGAGACGTGTCG
>CAYYVB010000452.1:0-2591 GCA_964475035.1 uncultured Opitutaceae bacterium
GGTCTGGAGAGTCCGTTGCGGCTCGGTGCGGCAGGCGGCGCGTTGATCGCAGCGCTCGTGCTGGGACGGATCGGGCGCACGGGGCCGTTCATCTGGCAGCTGACCTACGGTGCCAACCTCACGCTGCGCCAGCTCGGGCTGCTGCTGTTTCTTGCCTGCGTGGGCGTGAAGGCGGGCGGCGGGCTGGTGGCGCTCCTCGAAGCGGACGGATTGAAACTGCTCGCAACGTCGGTCGCCGCGGTGGCAGGCGGGCATCTCCTGCTGCTCGCATTATTGTGGCTGTTCCAACGCCGCACGACGCCGGCGATGCTCGGTGTGATGTGCGGTTTCCAAACACAACCGGCGGCGCTGAGCCTTGCGGCGACGCGCACTGAAGTCGGCGCGCTGCACACCGCCTACGCAACCGTCTATCCGCTGGCCCTCGTGCTGAAGATCATCCTCGCGCAGTTGTTGCTACTCCTCTGACGCGGCCGCAAATTCGCCCCGTCGCTTGGTATTAGCCCGCTCCAGCCCCGCACTGGACCTGCGTATCGCACGGGGGATACGGGCGTTGCGCGAGCGCGGCAAGAAATGCAGCGGAATTGGCAAGGCTGCGCCGTTGACACTCCGGCGCGCCGGGATTGCCATGACCATCCCTGTCAGCAGTTCGTTCACTTCGAAATTTTCCCACACCATGGCCAAGAAATCCTCCGCCAAAAAGCCCGCCAAGAAGGCGGTCGCAAAGAAACCCGCCGCCAAGAAAGCGGCTCCGAAATCCGCCGCCCGCGGCCCCAAATACGTCTACACGTGGGGCGCCGGCAAAGCCGACGGAGACGGCACGATGAAAGCCCTCCTCGGCGGCAAGGGCGCCAACCTCGCGGAGATGACCCGCATCGGCCTGCCCGTGCCTCCGGGATTCACGGTCACGACCGAAGTCTGCACCTACTACTACGCGAACAAGCGCACCTACCCCGCCTCGCTGCAGGCGCAGATGGAAGCCGGCGTCGCGAACATGGAGCGCATCATGGGCACGAAGTTCGGCTCGACCGAAGGCATGCCGCTCCTCGTCGCCGTCCGCTCCGGCGCCCGCGATTCCATGCCGGGCATGATGGACACCATCCTCAACCTCGGCCTGAACGACCAGACCGTCATCGCGCTCGAGAAGGCCACCGGCAATCCGCGCTTCGCGTGGGACTGCTATCGCCGCTTCATCCAGATGTATGGTGACGTCGTGCTCGGCGTGCAGAAGCGCGCCGGCGAAGACCACGAGCCGTTCGAGACCGTCATCCACAACTTCAAGCACGAGAAATATCACAAGGACATCGTCGACTCCGAGCTCACCGCTGAGGACCAGCAGGAACTCGTGAAGCGCTTCAAGGCCCTCGTGCACGAGCGCACCGGCAAGAACTTCCCGAACAATCCCTGGGACCAGCTCCGCGGCGCCGCCGGCGCCGTGTTCGGCTCCTGGATGAACGACCGCGCGATCGTCTATCGCCGCAAATACAACATCCCCACCGAGTGGGGCACCGCGGTCAATGTGCAGGCGATGGTGTTCGGCAACACCGGCGAAAATTCCGGCTCCGGCGTCGCGTTCACCCGCAACCCGGCCAACGGCGTCAATGAATTCTACGGTGAGTTCCTCATCAACGCGCAGGGTGAGGACGTTGTCGCCGGCGTCCGCACGCCCGAGCCTGTCATCGAGCTGAAGAAGCAGATGCCGAAGGCCTACGCCGAGCTGCTCAAGGTGCGAGCGACTCTCGAGAAGCACTTCAAGGATGTGCAGGACGTCGAGTTCACCATCCAGGACGGCAAGCTGTTCATGCTACAGACGCGCAACGGCAAGCGCACCGCCGCCGCCGCGCTGAAGTTCGCCGCCGACATGGTGAAGGAAAAGCTCATCGACTGGCAGACTGCGGTTCTCCGCAACCCGGCCGACCAGCTCGAGCAGCTCCTCGCCCCGATCTTCGACCTCGCCGAGGTCAAGAAGGCCGCCGTCATCGCCACCGGTCTCCCCGCCGGCCCCGGCGCCGCCACCGGCCGCGTCTACTTCAACGCCGACCGTGCCGTCGTCGCCGCCGAGCGCGGCGAAAAGGTCCTCCTCGTCCGCGTCGAGACCTCGCCCGAAGACCTCCGCGGCATGATCGCCGCCGAAGGCATCCTCACCGCCCGCGGTGGCGTCTCCTCGCACGCCGCGCTCGTCGCCCGCCAGATGGGCAAGGTCTGCGTCTGCGGCGCCTCCGCCGTCCAGATCGACTACGACAAGAAGACCGCCACCATCGCGGGCCAGGTGTTCAACGAGGGTGACTACCTCTCGATCGACGGCACGTCGGGCACGGTCTACGCCGGCCAGATCAAGACCGCCCCGTCGGAGATCATCGCCGGCCTCGTGCATGGCGACGTCGCCGCGCAGAAGACCGAGAAGTTCAAGAACTACGTGCAACTGATGAAATGGTGCGCGCAAGCCACCAAGCTGTCCGTCCGCACCAACGCCGACACCCCCGAGCAGACGCGCATCGCCGTCGCGTTCGGCGCCGTCGGCATCGGCCTCACCCGCACCGAGCACATGTTCTTCGAGGGCGACCGCATCGACGCGATGCGCGAGATGATCCTCG
>CAYYVB010000453.1:0-2588 GCA_964475035.1 uncultured Opitutaceae bacterium
TCGGCGCCCCTGCAACATCGAAAAGATCCTTCGCGTAATAGGGCAGGCCGCGCAGCGGCGCGTCGGTGGGGACGCCGGAGAGCGCCTGCTCGACCGTCTCTTCCGCGCGCTCCCACGCCACGGCGGCGCGGCGCAGCGTCGGCGGCAGGGCGGCAATCCTTTGCGTGACCTCGCGCGCCGCCTGTCGAGCGGACAGCGCACGCCAGCCCGCGAACGGCAAAGGAACTGGCGTTTTGGAGGCGTTCGTATCCACTGGCCGCCATTCATGGACGGTCCCGCCGACCTCGTCAAACTTCGCGCCGTGCGCAAGCGCTACGGCGACGGCCCGGTCGTGCTCGAAGGCATCGACCTGACCGTGCGCCCGGGTGACTTTGTCAGCCTCATCGGCCCGAGCGGTTGCGGCAAGTCGACGGTGTTGAAGCTCATCTCCGGTCTCAGCCCGTGGACCGAGGGAGAACTGACGGTGTTCGGCACCGCGCCGCGCCAGTCGCGCGACCGGCAGGCCTTCATCTTCCAGGACGCGACGTTGCTGCCGTGGCTCACGGCGCGCCGCAATGTCGAGGTGCCGCTGCGTCTGCGCGGCGCGACGGCCGAACAACGGCGGGCGAAGGCGGACGAACTGCTGCGCCTCGTCGGCCTCGACGCGGTGTCCGACTATTATCCGCGCCAACTCTCTGGCGGCATGAAGATGCGCGTCTCGCTCGCGCGGGCGCTCTCGCTCGAACCCGGGTTGCTCCTGCTCGACGAGCCGTTCGGTGCGCTCGACGAGATGACGCGCCACCGGCTGAACGAGGAATTGCTGCAATTGCGCGAGCGCTCGCGTTTCGCCGCGGTGTTCGTGACGCATTCGGTCGCGGAGGCGGTTTTCCTATCAAACCGCATCGTCGTCATGGCCGCGCTCCCCGGGCGCATCCATGCGGAGGTGGAGGTCGACTTTCCGTTCCCGCGGCGCGGTGCCCTGCGGGAGAGCCGGGAGTTCCAGGAGAAGGTCAACGCCGTGTCGCGTCTGCTGCACGAAGTGGAGGAGGGCGTGCGCGCATGAAGCGGACCCCGACCTGGTTGTTGTGGACCTTGCCGGTGGTGACCGGCGTGGTGTTCTTCGCGCTCTGGTATGGCGTGCGCGCGGCGTCGGGTTTGCAGAGCTGGATCCTGCCCGCGCCGCACGAGATCCTCTCGGCCGCGTGGCAAGAGCGGGCACGGCTGCTCGCGGCGGTGGGCAGCACGGCGGTGGGGGCCTTGGCGGGCTTTGCGCTGGCGGCGTCGCTCGGCATGGCGACGGCGCTGCTGCTCGGCGTCTCGCAGACATTGCGCGCGAGCCTCTACCCGTGGCTGCTGATGTTGCAGATGACACCGGTGATCGTGCTCACGCCGATCATCGTGCTCTGGGCCGGACCGGGATTTCCCGGCATCATCACGATCACCTGGCTGATCAGTTTTTTCCCCATCGTGGCGAACACGACGCAGGGGCTGCTCTCGACCGACCAGAACCACGTGGCGCTCTTCCGCATGTGCAACGCCAGCCGCTGGCAGGAGCTGTGGTTGCTGCGCGTGCCTTCGGCCATGCCGTATTACCTCGCGGGCCTGCGCATCGCGGCGACGCTCGCGCCGATCGGCGCCATCTTCGGCGAATACATGGTCGGCAACGCGTCGGGCGGATCGGGCGGACTCGGTTTTCTCGTCTACAGCTACAACACGCAGATCAAGATTCCCGCGCTCTTCGCCACGGCGTTGACCAGCTGCCTGCTCGGTTTCACCTTCGTCGCGGCTGTCTCGCTCGTCAACCGCGCCGTGCTGCGCAAGTGGCACGACTCCTTCGAACGCCACGATCACTGACATGCTCCGCTCCACGCTTCTTCTCTGCGCCGTGCTCGGCGCAGTCCTGCTCACCGGCTGCGCCAAGCGCGAACCCGCGGCCGCGTCCGCCGCTTTCGGCCTGACGAAGGTCCGTTTCCAGACCGACTGGTTTCCCCAGCCCGAGCACGGCGGCTATTATCAGGCGCTCGCTAAAGGTTACTACGCCGAGGAAGGGCTCGACGTGGAGATTGTCCCCGGCGGACCGAATGCACAGGTTGTGACCGGCGTCGCCACCGGCCGCGCGCAGATCGGCATGACGAACGGCGACGATGTCTTCGTCGCGGTCTCGCGCGGTCTGCCGCTGAAGGCGGTCGCGGCGGAGATGCAGCGTGATGCGCAGGGCATCCTCTACCACGCCGATAATCCGATCCGCGAACTGCGCGACCTCGACGGCAAGACGATCATGGCCGGCGCAGGCTCGGTGTGGATTCAGCTCGTCCAGCAGAAATACGGCATCAAGTTCAACCTGCTTCCACTCGTCGGCGACCTTGCGCGGTTCATGAACGACACGCGCTTCGTCCAGCAATGCTTCGTCACCAACGAACCGTTCTTCGCCGGCCAGCGCGGCGCCAAGGTTGGCGCGTTGCTCATCGCGCATCCCGGCTATGAACCGTATCGCGTCATGTTCACGAGCGAGGCCTTCCTCGCGCAAAATCCCGAGGTCGTGCGCAAGTTTGTCCGCGCGTCGGTGCGCGGGTGGATCGATTACCTGACCGGCGATCCCGCGCCCGCGA
>CAYYVB010000454.1:0-2559 GCA_964475035.1 uncultured Opitutaceae bacterium
CCGCCGACGCGGACGCCGGTCCCGACTCCGGCCCGCGCGAGGCGATGGATTTCTCCAAGGACAAGGACCTCGAGATCCTCGGCAAACTCAACGACGACTGGCGCGACCACCTCAGCGACACCGGCGGCGTGCGCGCCACCACCGCCGAGGAGGACGAGCGCCGCCAGCACTTCCTCGAGTCGCTCACGACGGAGGTCTCGCTCGCCGAGCATCTGATGCAGCAGGCCGAGCTCTCCGAGGCCCCGCCCGACGTGCGCGCCGCGATGCGTTTCCTCGTCGGCAGCCTCGACGACCGCGGGTTCCTCACCGCCACGCTGCCCGACATCGCGCACCTCTCGGGCCTGCCGCTCGAGACCGTGCAGCAAGCCGCGAAGCTCCTCCGCAGCTTCGATCCGCCCGGCATCGGCGCCGCCGACCTCGGCGACTGCCTCCTCCTCCAACTCGCGCACAAGGGTCGGGAAAAATCCGTCGCCGCACGCATTATCCGCGACCACTTCGAGCTCCTCATCCGCCGTCGAATCCCCGACCTCGCGCGCAAGACCGGCCTCGCACCCGACATCGTGCAGGAGGCGATCGAGGAGATCGGTTCGCTCGACCCCGCGCCCGGCCGCAAGTTCGCCGACGACTCCAACCGCGTCGTCGTGCCCGACGTCACCGTCGAGAAGGAAGGCGCCGAGTGGAAGATCACGCTCAACTCGGACTATATCCCGCGACTCCGCCTCTCGAACACCTACAAGGACCTCATCGCCAAGGGCACGCTGAACAAGACCGAGCGCGACTACCTCCGCGAGAAGCTCCGTTCGGGCAAGTTCATCATCAACGCCATCGAGCAGCGCCAGCGCACCATCGAGCGCATCACGCGCGAGATTCTCCGCCACCAGGCCGAATTTTTCGAGGAAGGCGTGTCGAAGCTGAAGCCGCTCACGATGACGCAGATCGCCGACATCATCGGCGTGCACGAGACGACCGTGAGCCGCGCCGTCGCGAACAAATACATCCAGACCCCGCACGGCGTCTTCGACCTGAAATTCTTCTTCACCTCCGGCTACCAGTCCGACGCCGGCCAATCCGTCGCGAACACGAGCGTGAAGGAGATGATCGCCGACATCGTCGCCGGCGAAGATCCGGGAGCGCCGTTGAGCGACCAGGAGATCGTCGGCGTGCTCTCCGGCAAGGGCCTGAACATCGCCCGCCGCACCGTCGCGAAATACCGGGAAGAGCTCGGGCTGCTCCCGAGCAACCTCCGCCGCCGCTACGACTGAGCGCGTGCCGCGCCATCGCGCACTCTCGCATTAGTGCCGCTCGCGCCGGACAAGGCACCCCCGCCCCCTAAAAACCGAACCGGCCGTCGGTCTGCACCGCGGCCGGTCGAACACAAACTACCCTGAACCAAATTCGGTTTATTCGCCGTCGTCGCCGATCGAGGCGGTGGCGCAGCTGTCGGCGGCTTCCTTGCACTTGGCGATCTGCTCGTCGTTTTCGGGCTGCTTCACGATGTAGGAGGTGCCTGTTTCCTCGTTGCGCGCGAAATTCTCGGGCGCGATGACGCGGCATTGGTCACAGTCGATGCAGGACGAGTCGACATAGAAGCGACCCGCGACGTTGTAGGGAAGGCGATCGGCAAGAGTGGGCATGGTGTGGAGGTGTGGAGGTTGGGATTGGCGGGGCGGACTGTAGCGGAGCGCACGCGCGGGCTCTCTGCACTTCTTGACGTGCTCACCTCATTTTTTGGCGGATTTCCGAGGGGAAACCGTGAATCACATCGTCTGATTTTGCGCGCAGAACAAGGGATGGTGAGCTTCTGACAATAGACGGAACGGCTTCGGCGTTGAATAGGGATTGGCAGGTTCGAAAGCTCGAACTACTGAAAACAACATGAATGGCCACCCCCACGCTTTCCTGGCCCTCTTCCTCGCGGTCGCGCTCGCTTTCCCGCTGCTGCTGCTCGGCGTTGCGCGTCTCTGGGTGAAGTTCTTCCAGCCGGCCAAGCCGGGCGCGCTGAAGAACGCCGTCTACGAGTGCGGCCTCGCGCCGCAGGGCGAATCCTGGATCCAGTTCAAGGCGCACTATTATCTCTACGCGATCCTGTTCCTGATCTTCGACGTCGAGGTGCTGTTTCTCCTGCCCTTCGCCGTCGCCTACACCGGACTTCCGGCCGGCGCGCTGTTCGCCATGCTGGTGTTCATCCTTCTCCTTGCCGAGGGCCTCGTGTGGGCCTGGCACCGCGGTCACCTTGAATGGAAATGAGCGAAGCTTCCTCCACGCCCGCGCCGACGCCGTTCCCCGCCGCCGGCAACATCACTGACGCAGAACGCGAGGAACTCCGCCGCCACGGCATTCTCCTCACCTCGCTCGAGGAACTCTACAACTGGGGCCGCTCGAACTCCATCTGGCCGCTCCAGTTCGGCCTCGCCTGCTGCGCGATCGAGATGATCGCCGCCGCGACGGCGCGCTTCGACATCGCGCGCTTCGGCGCCGAGATCTTCCGCCCCTCGCCGCGCCAGGCCGACCTCATCATCGTCTCCGGCACGGTGACGAAGAAGATGGCCCCGCAGGTCG
>CAYYVB010000455.1:0-2551 GCA_964475035.1 uncultured Opitutaceae bacterium
ACGCCCGTCCACGGCACCGTGGGCGCGAGGCCGGCGGCGACGACGAGGCGTTCCCACAGGCGCAACGGCACGCCGAGCGGACAGAACGTCGTCACCTGCTTGCGCGGTTCGGCGGCGCGGGCGCGTTCGAGCTCGGCGCGCGCAGTCTCGGCGTTGAAACGGGGCGCCCAATTCACGCGCAGCGCGAACCGGTAGTCGCGCTCCGCGAGCAGGCGCGCGCCCCACGCGGAAAGTTTCAACACGGCCGGACCGCTCAGGCCCCAATGCGTGACCAGCAACGGACCGCGCTCCTTCAACGTCGTGCCGGCGACGGCGGTGGCGGCGTCCTCGACCGAGACTCCGGCGAGGTCCTTGAGCCGCGGGTCGTCGACGTGGAAAGTAAAGAGCGACGGCACGGGCAACTCGACCGTGTGGCCGAGGGCGCGCGCGATCTCGAGGCCGGCGCTGCTCTTGTTGCCCCCGGTGGCGAGCAGCAGACGCTCGACGGTCACCGTCTCGCCGTTGGTGAGCGTAAGCTGAAATCCGCCCGCCGCAGCGCGCGCCGCGGACTTCACGCCGCATTGCGTCCGGATGACGACACCCGCCTTCCGCGCGGCACCGAGCAGACAGTCGACGATCGTCTGCGAATCGTCGGTGACCGGAAACATGCGGCCGTCCGCCTCGGTCTTGAGCGCGACGCCGCGCGCCTCGAACCATGCGATCGTGTCGCGCGGCTGGAAGCGGCTGAAGGCGCCGGTGAGTTCGCGGCCGCCCCGCGGGTAGCGGCGGGAGAGTTCGCGCGGCTCAAAACAGGCGTGCGTGACGTTGCAACGGCCGCCGCCGGAGATCTTCACCTTGGCGAGGAGATGCGCGGTGGCTTCATAGAGCGTGACGCGCACGGACGGGTCCGCCTCGGCAGCCGCGATGGCGCCGAAAAAACCGGCGGCCCCGCCGCCGACGACCGCGATGTGCCGTCCGTTCATCGCGGCGCAGCGTGCGGCGCGCGCCACGGGTTGTCCAAAACAAAGGCGCTGCGGCCCGGGAGGGACCGCAGCGCCGCTGCACACACCAAACGCAAATCGATCAGAGACGCTCGGAAGGACCGTCGTCCTCGCCGGCGTCACCGCCCGGGCCGTAACCACCCGGGCCGTGCCCGCCGCCGTGCCGGCCGCCGGGACCGCCGCGACCCGGGGGGCGGCGCTCGCCGCGGCGTTCCTGCATGCGCTCGCGGATCTCGTCGGCTTTCTTCTGCTGCTCCGGCGTGAGGACGGCGCGGCGTTGTTCCTGGAAGCTCTTGCGCAGCGCGGCCGTTTGCTCGCGGAATTCCTTGCGCGTGAGATTCTCGTTGTCGACCAGCGCTTCCATCGCGTTGCGGTGCGCACGATAGAGCTGCTTGAGCTGCGTCTTCTGCGCATCGGTCAGCTCGAGGTGATTGGCCAGATGCTTGGCGGCGCGGGCGCGTTGGGCGGCGGGACCGCCGTGATGCATGGCCGAAAGGGAGGGGACGAGGAACGCGGCGCCGAGCAGGACCGCGGAGAGGAGGGCGAGATGGGATTTCTTCATGGGAGTTGAATCAGTTACCCGGAAAGTGACGCCGCCGGAGCCGCGCCGTTTCAGGGCCGCCAAGATTTTCGGCGGGAAAAAATCCGGTGCCGGCGTAACCGGACCGGCCGGCGCGGCGTAGTGCGGGCGGCGGCCGGAGACGGGCGCGTGGCGCGCGGACCCGGAAAAGCAAGACGCTGCGGCCACCCCTGGCCGCAGCGTCGGCTGCACACACTAAAAATGGCGCGAGGGCTCAGTTGCCGCCGCCCTTGGGGCCGCCGCGGCGCTTGCCCTGACCGTCGGCTTTGCGCTCCTTCATCTTGGCGCGCATGGCATCGGCCTTGCCCTGCTGGTCGGGCGTAAGGACGGCGCGGCGCTGTTGTTCGAAGTTCTCGCGGACCGCCGCCGCCTTTTCGCGGCGCTGTTCGCGCGAAAGCGATTCGTCGGCACGGATCTGCTGCATGGCTTCCTGCTGGGCGCGGTTGATCTCCTGCATGCGCGTTTTCTGCTCGGCGGAGAGCTCGAGGTGCTCGGCCACCCGCTCGGCTTGGGCGCGGCGTTGCTCGGGATCCGCGCGGCGCGGGCCGGCGGGACCTTGCTGGGCTTGCACAGCGGGAACGAAACACGCGGTGACCAAGAGGACCGCGGCGAGGAGGGAGGAGGAGGTCTTTTTCATGATGTCTTAGTTGCTGGGGGAGGAGACGGCGCCGCCGGCCAGCCGTTTCACGGTAAAGGATTTTTCTCCCAAAAATAATCGTCACCCGCACGTAACCACCAAGGGCCGACCGGCGTGGCGAGCGCGCGAACCGGGCATTGCGGACGGGGCGGGAATCGGTCTTGGGTGTCGGAGTGTCGTTCGAATCGCTCGTCGCCCTCGCCCAACCTGTCGTGGCCGCCGCCCAGCGCCGCCTGCCGCCGGAGGTGCGCTCCGTGGCCGCGGGCGTGCCGGTATGCTACGAGCCGTTCCCCAACGATGCCATCCTCGCCGAGGGCTGGGAGCCCGACATCCTCGGCCTCTTCGTCGGCCACG
>CAYYVB010000456.1:0-2545 GCA_964475035.1 uncultured Opitutaceae bacterium
AGTGGCGTTGCGAATGTCTCGACCCGGCGAAGAGCGCCGCGCTGCTCCGCGTCCACGCCACGCAGCAGGCGCTACCGCGTCCCTTCGCCCTCACGCTGGCGCAGGCGCTGCCGAAGGGCGCGACCATGGACGAGATCGTGCGCCAGGCGACCGAGCTCGGCGCCGTGCGGGTCGTGCCCTTGCTCACCGAGCGCACGCAGGTCCACTTCGACGGCGACCGGGCGGAGAAGAAGCTCGAGAAATGGCGCACAACCGCGATCGAGGCGGCGAAGCAATGCGGCAACCCCTGGGTGCCGGAGATCGCGCCCGTGCAGAAGCTCGACGCCTTCCTCGCCTCGGCGGGGCACGGCGGTGCAGCAGGTTACGATTTGAAGCTCGTCGCCAGCCTGCACGCCGGCGCAAAGCCGTTGCGCGCCGCGATCGGCGCGTGGCGCGCGACGCACGGCCGCAATCCGGAACGCGTGCTCTGGCTCGTCGGACCGGAGGGAGATTTTTCCCCGACGGAGATGACGGCGTGCGTGATGGCCGGCGTCGTGCCCGTGACGCTCGGTCCGCTGGTGCTCCGGTGCGACACCGCCGCGGTAGCGGCGCTCAGCGTGCTCGCGCACGAGCTGGGCGCGACGGAGTGAGGGCGGTGCGCTCGCGGACGTAGCTGCCGTCGTCAGACGGCAGGGAGGCGCGCGAGAGTGCGGATCGTGGGCGCGAATCCCTCAGCCGACTTACGTCGGCTGCTACTCGGAAGCGGCGTTGCGGTGCGGATGTGCGCGGGGCGCGGAAGCGTTCGGCGATCCGAGTCAGAGTGATCGCTGCCGATGTAGGTTGCGCGCTTGCGCGCAACTCGGGGGCCGCGAATCGGGGCGGACGTTCGTGTGGCGCGCGAGCGCGCCACCTACATCGATGCGGTGATTATGGACGGAATCGCAGGTTTGATCTACGATGCGGGCGCAAAAAAGACCGGTCGGAGACCGGCCCTGCGGGGATTGCGGCACGCGCACCGCGCGGCTGGCGCGGCGCGCGGGTTATTTGCGGTTCGCGAGATACTTCGTGACGTCGTCGCCGGAGACGCGGCCGCCGGGGCCGGTGGCTTCGATGCCGGTGATCGTCGCGGGATCGAGGCCGGCTTCCTGCGCCATCTTGAGCGCGCGGGGCGTCCAGACGAGGGCCTTGGCGGCGGGTGCCGCGGCGGTGGCGATCGGAGCGGCGGAAGCCGCGGCTTGCGCGTCGTGCTTCGCCGTGGCGCTGGCAAGGTGCGCGAGGCTTTGGTCGGCCGTCTCCATGCGGAACAGCGTCTGGCCGGAGGACTTCACCTCGCCCTTGTTGCCGTGCACCTCGAGGATCGTGCCGTCGGCGGGCGACTCGAAATCGAAGGCGGACTTGTCGCTCTCGAGTTCCGCGAGCTTCTGGCCTTTCTTCACGGCGGTGCCGGGGGCGACGACGATGTTGATGATCGTGAGTTCGCTGACGGTGGCGCCCATCGAGGGCATGGGAACGTCGATGATGAACGTGGACATGGGGAGAATGGTTGCCGCGACGTTGCGCGGTCGCATGGCGGCGGTCAATGCCGCGGGCGGAGCGAAACGGGCGCGGTGCGCGGGTATGAATTTTCCGGGCCGGCGGGGCGGCGGGGCTTATGGGTAGCGCAGGCGTCTCGCCTGCACTTTTCCTTCCCGGTGCTACGGAAGCAGGCGGGACGCCTGCGCTACTTTGCGGCGGAGCCTGCGGCCCGCGAGGCCGCGGGCCCTCCGCTTAGCTGCGCACGGCGCGCCAGACGGCGAGGCAGGAGCGGATCAGCGCGGGCAGTTCGGCCAACGGGATCATGTTCGGGCCGTCGGAGATGGCGTTGGCCGGGTCGGGGTGCGTCTCGATGAAGAGACCGTCGGCGCCGGCGGCGAGCGCGGCCTTGGCGAGCGACGGGACGAATTCGCGTTTGCCGCCCGACTTGCCGCCGGCGGCGCCGGGGAGCTGCACGCTGTGCGTGGCGTCGAAGATCGCGGGATAGCCGAGCGCCTTCATCATCATGAACGAGCGCATGTCGACGACGAGGTTCTGGTAACCGAAGGTCGTGCCGCGCTCGGTCTGCCAGATCTCCTTCGCTTGTCCGTCGCGGAGCTTGCCGACGACGAACTCCATCTCCTGCGGCGAGAGGAACTGGCCTTTCTTCACGTTGACGGTTTTGCCCGTCGCGGCGGCGGCGAGGAGCAGGTCGGTCTGGCGGCAGAGGAAGGCGGGGATCTGGAGCACGTCGCAGACCTCGGCCACGGGGGCGGCCTGCTGGCGTTCGTGGATGTCGGTGAGGACGCGAAAACCGAACTCGCGCTTGATGAGCGAGAGGAGTCGCAGGCCTTCCTCCATGCCCGTGCCGCGATCGCCGCCGAGCGACGTGCGGTTGGCTTTGTCGAACGAGCCCTTGAAGAGGATGTTCAGCTCCGGATGCGCGGCGGCGAGCGACTTGAGCGTCGTGGCGACGGCGCGGCAGACTGTCTCGTTCTCGAGCGAGCAGGGGCCGGCGATGAGGAGGAGTTTCTGCGGGTCGAAGATCATGGGG
>CAYYVB010000457.1:0-2542 GCA_964475035.1 uncultured Opitutaceae bacterium
TCAGCGACGGCGTCGACTACGTGCAGGCGCTGAAAAAGGCGCCGGACCTCGTGCGTCACACGCTCAAGCAGGCCGAGCACATCAAGGGCATCGCCAAGCGCTTCGCGCACTATCGCGACATGCTCTTCCTCGGCCGCCTCTCGCTCTTCCCCATCGCTCTCGAGGGTGCGCTCAAGCTCAAGGAAATCTCCTACATCCACGCCGAAGGGTATCCGGCCGCCGAGATGAAACACGGTCCCATCGCCCTCATCAGCGAGGATTGCCCGTCCGTCTTCCTCGTGTCCTCCGGCGAGATGTTTCCGAAGGTCGTCTCCTCGATGCAGGAAATCAAGGCGCGCAAGGGCAAGGTCATCGCCATCTGCACCGAGGATTGTGAGCTGCCTCCGGGTCTCGCCGACGAAGTGGTGCCGATTCCAAATTGCCACGAGGCCGTGCTGCCCATCGTCGCCACCATCCCGCTTCAGCTCCTGAGCTACTACATCGCCGTCGAACTCGGCCGCGACGTCGACAAGCCGCGCAACCTCGCCAAGTCCGTCACCGTCGAGTGAGTCGATGACAGACTTCGGGGTCGCGCCCTCGGGCTGACCGCGTCTTGTTGCTCCGAGGGTTTGCGCGCTCCCATCCGCGCCGCTCCCCTGCTCCGCGTCATGCTGTCCATCCGACCCACCCGCGACGAATTCCGCGCGCTCAGCCGCCAAGGCAACGTCATCCCCGTCTCGGCCGAACTGCTAGCCGACATCGAGACGCCGGTGTCCGTCTATGCTAAACTGCGCGGCTCCGGCGGCCCCGCCTTCCTGCTCGAGTCGGTCTCCGGCGGCGAACACGTCTCGCGCTACAGTTTCATCGGCTGCCGTCCCCGCAAAGTCATCACCGCCCGCCTCGGCGATCCCGACCCGCTCGCCAGTCTCGAGCGCGAGATGCGCGATTACCGGCCGGTGGAGTTGCCGGGCCTGCCGCCGTTCACGGGCGGCGCCGTCGGCTACCTCGGCTACGAATTCATCACGACTGTCGAGACCACCGTGCCGCCCGCGGCGCGCGACGACCTCGGCGTGCCCGTGTTGTGGTTCATGTTCTGCGACACGCTCGTCGTGTTCGACCGCGCGCGCCAGACGATGCGTCTGCTCGCCAACGCACACCTCGCCGCAGGCGAGGATCCCGACGCCGCCCACGCACGCGCCTGCGGCGAGATCGAGAGGTTGCGCGAGCTGCTGGCCGTCCCTGCTCCGCTGGATCCCGTCGCCGTCGGAGCGGCTCAGCCGCCAGTCGTGCCGCCCGGCAACTTCACGCGGGAGGCTTTCGAACGCATGGTCGACGAGGCGAAGGAATTCATCCGCGCCGGCGATGTCTTCCAAATCGTGCTTTCGCAGCGCTTCAGCCGCGATTTCACGCCGTCGCCCATAGCACTGTATCGCGCTCTGCGCACGGTGAATCCCTCGCCCTATCTTTTCGTGCTCGAGACGGAAAAGTTCGCCCTCGTCGGGGCCTCGCCGGAAGTGCACGTGAAACTTACCGGCCGCCGCGCCGAGATCCGCCCCATCGCCGGCACCCGGCCGCGTGGCGCGACACCAGAGGAAGACCGTGCCCACGAACTTTCTTTGCTCGCCGACGAGAAGGAGAAGGCCGAGCACCTCATGCTCGTCGATCTCGCGCGCAACGACCTCGGTCGCGTCTGCACCTACGGCAGCGTCGCCGTGCGCGACTACATGACGGTCGAGCGCTACTCGCACGTCATGCACATCGTGTCCCAGGTGGAGGGACAACTTGCGCCAGAATGTTCCGCTTTCGACCTGATGCGCGCCACCTTCCCCGCCGGCACCGTCAGCGGCGCGCCGAAGGTCCGTGCGATGCAATTGATCGCGCAATTCGAGGGCACGCAGCGCGGCAGTTACTCCGGTGCGCTCGGCTACTTCAGTTACAACGGCAATCTCGACTCCTGCATAACCTTGCGCACCGCATTGCTTAAAGACGGCCGCGTGCACGTGCAGGCCGGCGCGGGTGTCGTCGCGGATTCGCTGCCAGCGGCCGAATACGACGAGACGATCAACAAGGCCTCGGCGCTCTTTCGGGCGATTACACTGGCGGAGGAAAATTCGATTCCTCGCGTCCAAGCGGCACAGAGCGGCGTATAACCGGTCATACACTGCGTTCGGGAATTTTCCGCCGTCGCCCGGCATCCAGTATGCAAGGCACGAGGGCAAATGACCGCCGTGACCCAACTCTCCCCCGCCATGCCGACTCGCAAAAAGACCCTTCGCGCCGCCCCGGCCAGTGCTGTCCCCGCGGCCCGCTCCGCTGCCTCCGTCACTATCCCCTCCTCCGACGAAGGTCTCGCCGTCCGCCCGGAGATCAAACCCGCGCCCGCCCCGGTCGTCTCGCAATTCGACCAAGCCTCGCCCGTCGACCGTCGCGACGAGCGCTCCAATCTCCAACTTTATCTCAACGAGATCCGGCAGACGCCGCTCCTCACCGTCGAGGAGGAGATCAAGCTCGCCGCCCGCATCAAGCGCGGCGACAAGGCCGCCCGCGACCACATGATCAAGGC
>CAYYVB010000458.1:0-2537 GCA_964475035.1 uncultured Opitutaceae bacterium
GAGCTTGTCGGTCTCGGCCGTGAGCGCGCCGGACGCGACGATGCGCGGGTTGACCGCACCGGTCTCGCCGATGCACTCGCGCCAGAACTTGCGGAGGAAACGGTGCACGCCCTCGATGCCCTTCGGGTTCCAGGGCTTCATCGCCTCGAGCGGTCCGAGGAACATCAGGTAGAGACGCAGCGTGTCCGCGCCGTAGCTGCGGATGATGTCGTCGGGGTTGACGACATTGCCGCGGCTCTTGGACATCTTCACGCCGTCTTCGCCGAGGATGATGCCTTGATGGAAGAGTTTCTTGAACGGCTCGCTCTGCGGCACGACGCCGAGGTCGAACAGCACCTTGTGCCAGAAGCGCGCATAGAGCAAGTGCAACACTGCGTGCTCCGCGCCGCCGACGTAGAGATCGGGCACGCCCCAATACCCGAGCGCGTCGCCGCCCGCGAGGGCGTCGGGGTTCCGCGGATCGAGATAACGCAGGTAATACCAGCACGAGCCCGCCCACTGCGGCATGGTGTTGGTCTCGCGCCGCGCGCGCACCCAGGCCTCGCCGGCGGGGCGCGGTTGCGTCGCGGACACGGCCTCGCCGGTCTGGGCGTTGAACCAGATCTCCAGCCAATCCGTGACGTTGGCCAGCGGGCTCTCGCCCGTGCCGCTCGGCAGATACGATTGCACGTCGGGCAGCTGCAGCGGCAGCGCCGCGACGGGGAGCGGGAGCGCGAATTGCGTGACGCCGTTCTCCACGAACGTCACCGGTCGCGCGGGCAGATCGGAACGCAGCTTCGCCGTGCGCGCGTAATCGGCCTCGCTCACCCAAACGATCGGGAACGGCTCGCCCCAGTAACGTTGGCGGGAGAAGAGCCAGTCGCGGAGCTTGTAGTTGATCGTGGCCTTGCCGATGCCGCGTGCGGCGAGGTCGGCGGTGATCTTTTTCTTCGCCTCTGCCCAATCGAGGCCGTCGTAGCCGGGAGAGTTGATGAGTTTGCCGTCGCCTGTGTAGGGCAGCGTGTCGCTGCCGTCGGTCGCGGCGATGACGCGCGGGATCGGGAGCTGGTATTTCTGCGCGAACTCGTAGTCGCGCTCGTCGTGCGCCGGCACGGCCATGATGGCGCCGGTGCCGTAGCCCATGAGCACGTAGTCGGCGATCCAGACGGGCACGCGCGCGCCATTGACGGGATTGATGGCGTAGCTGCCGGTGAAGACGCCGGTCTTCTCCTTCGCCGCGTCGGACATGCGGTCGACGTCGCTCTTCGACGCCGTGGCCTTGCGGTAGGCGTCGACGACCTCGCGTTGCGCGGCGGTCGTGAGCCCGGGCACGAGCGGATGCTCGGGCGCGAGGACCATGTAAGTGCAGCCGAAGAGCGTGTCGGGGCGCGTCGTGAAGATCTTCAGCTCTCCGAGCGCGGCGTTCTCCAATTGGAAGACCACCTCGGCGCCTTCGCTGCGGCCGATCCACGCCTCCTGCATGCGCTTGGTGGAGTCGGGCCAGTCGACGTCCTTCAACCCGTCGAGCAACTGCTCGGCGTAGGCGGTGATGCGGAGGACCCACTGGCGGAGATTTTTGCGTTCGACCGGGAAGCCGCCAACCTCGCTCTTGCCGTCGACGACCTCCTCGTTGGCGAGCACGGTGCGCAGTTCAGGGCACCACCACACGGGTCGCTCGTCGACGTAGGCGAGGCCGCGTTGGAAGAGCTGCAGGAAGATCCATTGCGTCCACCGGAAGTAGGTCGGGTCGGTCGTGTCGACCTCGCGGTCCCAATCGTAGGAGAAGCCTAGCGCTTTGATCTGCCGGCGAAAATTCGTGATGTTGTTCTGCGTGTTGGAGGCCGGATGCGTGCCGGTCTTCACCGCATGTTGCTCGGCGGGCAGGCCGAACGCGTCCCAGCCGATCGGGTGGAGGACGTTGAAGCCCTTCGCGCGCTTGTAGCGGGCGAGGATGTCCGTCGCCGTGTAACCCTCGGGGTGCCCGATGTGCAGGCCCGCGCCGGACGGGTAGGGGAACATGTCGAGCACGTAGAATTTCGGCTTCGCGGAACCATTCTCGGCTCGAAACGGGCGGGTCTGCTCCCAGATTGCCTGCCAATGCGGCTCAATCTTGAGAAAGTCGTAGTCTGTGCAATCAGTGGGCTTCACGTGAAATCCGTCACTTTGCGGCCTGCTCTCCGACCGTCAACCCTCCTGAATGGCATCCTCCTCGGTGCGGCGCTCTGCCTCGCCGCCGCCGTCCCGGCACCGGCCGCCGTCAGCCGCGGCTTCAACCGCCTGCTCGATGCCGTCGTGCGCATCGATGTGCGCGAACTGGCCTTCGAGGAGGGCGCGCGTCGCCTGACCAGCGGTATCGGCTCCGGCGTCATCATCGGCAAAGACGGCCTCATCCTCACCAACGCCCACGTCGTCAGCCCGCGCGCCGTCGAGATCTCCGTCACGCTCTCCAGTCTCGAACGCGTCCGCGCCACGCTGGTCGGCTGGGACCACTGGACCGACCTCGCCGTCATCCGGCTCAACCTCGACGAGGTCAAGGCGCGCAACCTCTCCTTCGCGCA
>CAYYVB010000459.1:0-2531 GCA_964475035.1 uncultured Opitutaceae bacterium
CTCCAATCTCCTCCAGAAATCCATCGTCACCGCCGCCCTCGTCACCGTCGCCCTCACGGGTCTCGCGAATGTCGAGTTCTCCCTGCCGGTCGTCGGCACGGTGGTGGCCTACTTCGCCGCCGCGGCGATCCTCGCGTTCGCCGCCTTCGAGGGTGTGCGCCGCAGTTCCTGATTTTTCAGCCGAAAGCATAGTGTGCGATGAGGCCCGGGCTAGGGGTAGCCCGGGCCTCTTTTTTTGTCGGCGCAGGGAGCCAAGGGGCGAAGATGGGGTCGGCAGACAAATCCGGCCCGTCATGACGCTTTTCAGGAAACGAAGACCGAAGCCCATGGAGGCCCTGAGTGAAACCACATCCTGGAAAGACTGGTTCGAAGCCTACGGACCCAAATTGCTGCTCTGCGCGCGGCAATGGACCCGTTCGCTCGCGGACGCCGAGGACGTGGTGCAGGAAGCCTTCGTGCGCTACTGGCGCCACCAGCGCGACCTGCCCGGCGACCCGCAGGCGCTCCTCATCACTTCCGTCCGCCGCGCGGCCTTCGATCTTGCCCGCCGCGAGACACGCCGCGCCGCCCGCGAGGAAAAGGCCGACGGCGGCCTCGAGGAGCGCGAAGGGATCTTCGACCCGCTGCCCGGCGACGGCGACGAGCGCCGCCAGGAAATCGAAGCCGCGCTCCACCGCCTCCCCGAGGAACAGCGCGAAATCCTCGTCCTCAAGATCTGGCAGGAACTCACCTTCGAACAGATCGGCGAGACGCTCGGCATCTCGCCCAACACCGCCGCCTCCCGTTACCGCTACGCGTTGATCGCGCTGCGCAAGGAATTGAAACCGCTCAGTTATGGATGACCAACTGCAAGAACTCGAAAACGAGCTGAAGGCCCTGCGCCCGCGCCGTCCTTCGGTTTTGCTTCGCGCCCGCGTCGAGCGCGATCTCACCGCCCCGTTGCCCGCCGCCGCGCCCGCGGCCGAACCCGCTCCGGTCCGCCGCTACGCGTCGGCCACCACGCTCCGCTCCTGGAAATGGGCCGGCTGGCAGATGGCCGCCGCCGCGGCCGTCCTCGCCGTCTGCGCCGTGACCGTCGGCGTCTGGCGCGCGCGTCCGGCGCCGGAGCCGCAGACTCCGGCCCCCGCTTTGGCCCGTGCCGTCCCCGAGCACCCGGCCGCGCGCGAGCTGGCGCCGGCTGCCGATCGGATGCTCGCGAGCTCCCCGACGGGCGTCTATCGCCCCGTCAAGGCCGCGAACCTCCTCCTCGATGTCCAAGACGAGGGCCCCGTGCTCCTCGAGGACAACTCTCCGGGCCGCCGCGTGCGCGCCCGTTACGTCGATTCCTACACGTGGAAAAATCCCGCCACCAACGCCTCCCTCAAATGGAGCGTCCCGCGCGAGGAAGTCCGCGTCCTGCCCACCAACTACCATTGATCCCAACCTCCACTGCCCGATGAAGTCCCGTCCCCTCACCACCTCCCTCTTCCTCGCGCTCGCCCTCGGCGGTGCCACTACCCTGGTGGCGCAAGACGCCAAGTCCGAACCCAAGGCCGATGCGAAGGAGAGCAAGCCCGCCCTTTCCCGCAGCTTCACCTTCGTCACCAGCGAAGCCGCCGGCGAGAAGGACAAAGTCACCTACCTCGGTGTCGAGACCGCCCCCGTGCCGCACGCGCTCGCCGCGCACCTCGGCCTGCCGCCCGACCACGGCCTCACCCTCAACGCCGTGGCGGAGAAATCCCCCGCCGCCGGCGTGCTCCAGCGGCACGACGTGCTCTTGAAATTCGACGACCAGCTCCTCGTCGACGCGCGCCAGCTCAGCGTCCTCATCCGTGCGAAGAAACCGGGGGACTCCGTGAAGCTCACCTACATGCGCGCCGGCAAGGAACAGACCGCCACCGTCAAGCTCGGCGAACGCGAGGTCGCTCGCGGCGGCCTGCGCACCATCGAGCTCGGTGACGGCAATGCGTTCCGCTTCCTCGGCGGCCCCGAAGGCGCCGCCGCGATCGAGCGCCTCCGCGAGCTGCCCGGCCTCGCCCGCGACGAGATCAACGATGCCCTCCGCATCATCGGCCGCGAACGCGGCAACTGGTTCTCCAATCCGCGCGTCCACATTTTCCGGCGCGGTGAAAAGGGCGGCTCCACCATCCTCAATCTCTCGGAGGGCAACTTCGTGCTCTCGGACAATGAAGGCACCGTCGAAGTCGTCGCCTCCGCCGGCGAACGCCAGCTCACCGTCAAGGATCCGGCCGGCAAAGTTCTTTTCCAGGGACCGATCAACAACGACGAGCAACGCGCCCAACTCCCCGAGGCCATCAAGGAGCGCCTGAAGAAGATCGAGGTCAGCACCTTCGAGTTCGAGGCGGGCGAGGAGTTGCAGCAGGAGGGCGGTGCATTGCCCGCCGCGCGTCCGACCAAGACCTCGCGTCCGCTCGCGCCGGCGCTCCGCGCGCTGCCGGCCGCCCGGCCGTTCTGATTTTTTCCGCGATCGAAACGTGTGTGTGCGAAAAAGGCCGCCCGGTCAGTGCCGGGCGGCCTTCACGTCTTGGGAA
>CAYYVB010000460.1:0-2528 GCA_964475035.1 uncultured Opitutaceae bacterium
TCTCAGCCCAGGCCACCTTGCGCGACGAGTTGATGCCGTCGCGTTTGGTGCGCCGACTATGGAGTTCGGCCGATGGCGGCGGCACGGCGCGCTCGCCGCTACTCGCCCGCCTCAAGGCCGTTTCGGAGGCCTTGGAACGCTGGGCGCATGGGACGCTGCACTGTTCATCTGAGGCGGCGCGCTACGGTTTCGATATCGACCCCTCGAGCAACGGACTTGCGGCGTTTCCCGGGTGGAGGGCGCGCCAGGCTCGCTCGCTCGCGCAGTGGGAAGCGGCGGAACGTTTCAATCTGCTGCATTGGTGGGAGGGAATGCTGCCGTCGGGGTGGCAGAGCTCTCCCTGGGCCGGCGTCGACGCCTTGGTGATCTCCTCTGCGGCGCCAGGCGTCACCGTTGTGTTGCATCGCCGCGAAGCAACGGGGCGGCACGCCTTCGGCCACGCGGCCGGAGCGACTTTCGCCGAGGCCTGCCGTCGCGCGCTCGGCGAACTCGAACGTCATGCCGCCGTGATTCGCATTTGGTCGGAAATGAGCCGTGATCCCGTTGCGGCGGCGATGGAGGTGGGACGGCTAGGCCAGCAGGAGCAACGTTCGGTGTTCTTCTCCACCGACGAGGGCTGGGAACTTTTCCGCTCGCGGGTGGCGGCCGCGCCGCGCTCCCCATTGGCCAATCCCAGAGTGGTCTTTGATGGAGCAATCGAGGGGCCTTGGTCGCGTTATGCTGATGTGTGGCGTATGGTTTATGCCCCGCCGAGCCGGCGCTTCCTGTCGCGCGATATACGGTATTTCTTTTGGTGAGTGGACCGAGAGGCTCGCGTGATCGCCCGCGGTGCGGCTTAGAGGCGACTTGGGCTCATGCCGTCCTGCGCAAAAAAACTTCGGATGGCAGTCCTCGCTCTGGCAGAATTCAGCCGATCAAACTTCCAGGTGCTCGGAGCCGGTCTTCCAACCGATTTGTCCCCCGTTGCCAAGGTGAAGTTGGAAGCCTTGGGGAAGGTTGGTGCGGGCAGACGGAATCGAACCGTCGATACCTGTTTGGAAGACAGGAGTTTTGCCACTAAACTATGCCCGCGGCGCGACGAGGGCGGAGCGTGGCGGGGCGGGTGGGGCGTTCAAGCCTTAGTTAAACCCGGACCGGGGGCAGGAAAGGATTGCCGGGCCCGGGGTGCGGCCTTTTCCTCCCCGCCATGGCAACCCCGGCAGCGGCGAAACCCAAGTCGAGCGTTCAGCAGGCCCAGGCGCTGGCCAAGCAGAAGGCCCTCGAGAAGAAGGCCAAGACCTACAAGCTCGACCTCGGCGAGCTCTCGCTCTTCACCAGCCAGCTCGCGTCGCTGCTCCAGGCCGGCCTGCCGCTCGTCTCGTGCCTCGAGGCGCTGCAGGACCAGACGGAGGACGAGGTCTTCCGCATCGTCATCCGCGACGTCCGCAACGACATCGCCACGGGCACGTCGTTCTCCGCGGCGGTGCGCAAGTTCCCCAACTCGTTCAACTCCCTCTTCGTCTCGATGGTCGAGGCGGGCGAGGCGTCGGGCGGCCTGGCGGAGATCCTCGGCAAGGTGGCGGCCTACTTCGAGTCGACGGTCAAGCTGACCAAGAAGGTCAAGTCGGCCATGACCTACCCGATCGCGGTCATCGGCCTCGCCGTGGCGCTGGTCAACGTGCTGCTCATCTTCGTCATCCCGGTGTTCGCCGAGATGTTCAAGGACTTCGGCGCGAAGCTCCCCGCGCCGACGCAGATGCTGATCGACCTGAGTAATTTCCTCAAGGCCTGGTGGTGGGCCATCGCGCTCGGTGCCTTCGGCGCCTACAAGGTGTTCGACAAATACACTGCCACGCCCAACGGCCGCCGCAGCTGGCACAAGTTCCTCGTGCGCGCCCCGATCTTCGGCAACCTCGTCCACAAGATCTCGCTCTCCCGTTTCTGCCGCACCTACGCGACGCTCATGCGCTCGGGCGTGCCCATTCTCCGCACTCTCGAGATCGTCTCCGCCGCTTCCGGACGCGTGCAAGTCGAGGATGCCTGCGTCGAGATCGCCCGCCACGTCTCGCAAGGCGGCCAAGTCTCCGAGGTCATGGCCGCCAACGCGTTTTTCCCGCCCATGATGAAACACATGGTCAAGGCGGGTGAGGCCACCGGCAATGTCGACGGCATGATGAACAAGATCGCCGACTTCTACGACACCGAGTGCGATGCCACCGTCGCGGCGCTCACCTCGCTGATCGAACCGATGCTCATCGTCTTCCTCGGCGTCGTGGTCGGCGGCATCGTCATGGCGATGTTCCTCCCCATCTTCCAACTCGGCGCGGTCGCCGGCGGTTGAGGTTCGGTCGATCGCCCGCCTGCCCGCTTCCGCCCGCTCCGGTGGGGCGGGCGTCCGTGCGCACCGGGCGTTTACGCTTCGTTTACGCGATGTCGCTTGCCTGACGCGGCTGCGATTTGCAAAGTCGCCGTCCCTCTCGCCCATGCCTTCCATTCTGATCGTCGACGACCTCATCTCGATCCACGAGATGCTCGAGGCCGTCATCCAG